>DASRYX010000559.1:0-14300 GCA_035686985.1 Planctomycetaceae bacterium
GTAGCGGCATAATTCCGTCAGAGACCACAACCAGCGCATCGGGCTGGTTGATTCCATTTTCGAGTGTCATCCATGTCGCGCAAGACTTTGTGGACCGCGTTCAGCACCTTCGGCGTGTGGTGTGCGGCTCAATCGGCGGCCCTGGCCTGCCCGATGTGCAAGATGGCCCTCGAGACCGATGACCCGCAGCCCAAAGCGTACATGGTCAGCATTCTGTTCATGCTGGGCATGATCGGCTCGGTTTCCACGGGCGTCGGAGTTCTCGCATGGTGGATCAATCGCCGCGAGCAGCGGGACCTGGAAGCGGCCGGTTATGAGCATCTCTTCCACAACGGCGTGAACGCCCCGCCGGAGCCCGCCGCCTGAGCGAGCCGCTACGGCTTCGGTCCGTCGAAGTGATACTTCGTGTACGGCTTCAGGTGCGTTGCGAACTCTTTGTGCGCGATCGGGGCGACCCGCCAGACTTCGGTTCCCTGATAGTCCACGGCCATCGTCACGCTGTTCATCCGCGCGAGTGCGTACGACCACTGCAGCGGCGGCTTCCCGGTGTTGCTGCGGGCTTCGAGCAGCAGCCAGACCTCCGGATCTGTGCCTTCCACGAACGCAAACAGCGCTCCATCTTCGGTGTCCGAAGTTAACTCGTAGCGATACACCGGCTGCGATAACAGCCGCAGCGTGGTCACTTTCTCGTTCGCGTCCGTGGCTGTCGCTGTGAACCGCCGGGCCAGTTGCCGCATCTGTGTGAGCCGTGCGGCGGGAGTCGCGGCGACATCCGGGGCCTCCGGCAACTCCTGGAAGGTGACGCCTTTTTCGCTGATCTTCCAGACCTCTTTGCCCTCATAAGTGGCGCGTAACCCGCCGGTTGTTAACGAATGGTATTCGTGCGACATGTGCGTGAACGGCGAATACCACTTGTACAACGACCCGACCGCGAGCGGCCGCCCCGCGTGCGTCCAGAGGAACACATTGCCGAAGATCTGGCCGCGCTCAGGATTCGACCAGCGGAGAATGGGCTGCGGCATGAACAGGCACGGCTCGCTGCCGTCGGCCGGGTAAAACTTGTACTTAGACGCCAAGTCGCGCGTCAGTTGGAGCGCAGCTTCCGCACGCTGCTGTTCCTCACCGCTCTCTTGTGCCAGTGATACTGCATTGCCGCTCAATCCGACGCTGAGCAAAACCATTCCGACGAACGTACGCATGATTCACTCCGGTCGAATGGGTGATCAGGGCTTGGCGGCGGCTTCGACCTTATTGCGGCCGACGCACAGCAGGCGTTTGCCGTCTGGTGACCACGCCGGGGCCATCACATCCAGCGCGGGGTCCTGACCTTCAATTCGTTTCGGTGCCCCGCCGGCTTCGAGATTGATTTCGAACAGCTGGCTGCGCTTGTGTTCGTTACTGTACTTGCCGAAGACGATGCGCGGCTCCGTCGGATGCCACGCGAACTTGGCAGAGAGCGAGTCTTTTTCGAGGTGCTTCTTCAGATCGGCATCGGCTCCGCTGACCGCGACCGACACGATGTCCTTCTTATTGTCAGCGGTCGTGCCCAGGAAGAGGAACCGCTTGCTGTCGGGTGACCAGCAACCATTCCAGCCCAGCGAGGTGTATTGCCCTTCGGCGTTGAAGATGGTGCGGGCGGACTTCGCCGCGAGATCGTAGACTTTCAGTTCCGTGCCGACGGCGTACGCGATCAGCTTGCCGTCGGGCGACCACTGCGTTCCCCAGCCATTGCGGTCGATGGTGACAATCTCCTGCGTGGCAATCGTCATGATGCCGACGCCGCCGGAGTAGAACGAACACGCCAGCTTCGTGTTGTCGGCTCCCCAGGATGGCATCGAACCGCTGCCGAGCAGCCACAGTTCATCGCGTTCGGTCGAGATTACGAACAGACGCGAATCGCTGGTTCCTTCACCGGAGTCCGCCATCCAGCCGTCGAACGCGATGTACTTGCCGTCACGCGAGAACTGCGGCGATCCCACTGCGGAGATTTGCGGCATCTGGAAAAACCGTTGCCAGTTTTTCCCGTCCGCCTGCATCGAATAAAAGCCGGCCTTCGGCGACACCGTGGCAACGATCTGGGCGACCGGCGCGTTGACGGGTTCAGCCGCGTCAACCACCTTTGCCAGCACGAGCGTCGCAAAGACGAACAGGACCCATAAACGGCGCGATCCCGGCATGATTGACTCCCGCACGAATGAGTGAATCGACTCGGTCCCCGGCCCCGTCGAAAGCACGTCCGCTATTCGGTGGCAGGGGCCATCATTACAGTCGGATTGTCTTCCTGCAAGTCGGGCGAATTCTTCGGGACAATGCGCAAGGTCGATCGGTCAGTTTCCTATCTTCGCGAGTGCAGCTCGGGGGAGCGCCCCAAAAGTGAGAATTCCCGAGCGAGTTCCGACCAAGCTTTGACTTTCTGCGGCTCAAGTCCCTAGACTGCCGCACCAGCTGACCGTTTCGACAGTTTCCGGTGTCTCAATTCGGGGCCGCGTGGAAGTTGTCGCCGCGGACAGAGGCTCGAACAATGGCCCCCACCCCGGATCAAAAACAGAATCCGATGGCACAGGGTTACGTGCGGGCCTCCCGTGCCAGCTCGATCGCATTGACAGCGGTGATTCCGGCCGCGTTGGGTTACTGGGCTGATCGAAGCTGGAACACTTATCCGTGGCTGGTCGTCACGGGTGCCGTGTTCGGGTTCGGCCTGATGATGCGGGAGCTGTTTTCACTCGTGAAACCGCCTGCTCGACGAGCTTCATCCCGCGACGACAACGTATCGCCCCCGTAACCGATTCGACACTGATTTTCGAACCATTCATGAATCCTGTCTCGAACCCCTTCGCTCGGCAATGGTTGGTGCTGACCGCCGGACTGCTCGTCCTCGGCGTGGTCTCGGCACTGATCTGCGCTGTGACGGTCGGGGTTCGCGGGGTGGAAGCGGCGGCGTGGTCGACCGGGCTGTGCCTGCTGTCGGGGTGGGTGGTTTTTTTGTTCGCGCCTCTATATCGTTTGCCGCGACAGGCCCTGGCTGGCGTGGTGATCGGAACCACCGTCCGGATGGGGCTGACAGTCGCCGGAGCGGTCATGCTCCTGTCATCGCGACCCGAAGTGCCGCCGATGGCGTTTCTCGCGTGCTTGTTCGTGCAATACATGGCAGGTTTGACGTTCGAGACCATTCTGCTGCTGAAGTCGCTCGGTGCCCGAGCCACTTTAGAAGCGATTGGTCTCGCCTGATTCGTACCGGAAAGTGACCTATGTCGGCCGGTCATAACGATCCGTTCCATCACGTTCGTGACTCGCATTTTTTCGAGTTGCCGCAGTTCGTTACGAACTTGATCGGCCCGAATGCCACGCATTTGCCGAAGATCGATCTGGGTGGATACGAGCTGCAGATCACCAAGTTCATGGTGCTGCAACTGGTGGCGGGCCTGCTGACGCTGTTCATCTATCGCGGGCTGGCCCGGCATATCGCCGGTGGTAAGCCCGCCCGCGGAATCTGGTGGAACTTCTGGGAAATGCTTGCGGTTTACATCCGCGACGTTGTGGTGCGGCCCACGCTGGGGGGACATCACGATCACCACGACGACCACGGCCACGGTGATCATAGTCATGGACACCACCACGCTCACGCCATTGTCGATCCGCATCCCGAAGACAAATACCTTCCGTTTGTCTGGACGTGCTTCTTCTACATTCTGTTCTGCAATCTGCTCGGCGCGGTTCCGTTTCTCGGTTCGCCGACCGGCGACATCAACGTGACCGGCGCGCTGGCCGTCGCCGCCGCGGTGGGAACCGTCGTCGTCGGGATGAAGCAGCTCGGAGTCCTGGGCTTCTTCAAGAATCTGATTCCGCCGATTGATGCTCCGGCACCGATCAAGGTGCTGCTGATTCCGATGATGTTCGTGATTGAGTTTGTCGGGCTGATCATCAAGCACGGCGTGCTGGCGGTGCGGTTGTTCGCCAACATCATGGGTGGTCACACCGTGGTGGGGGTGATTCTGGGCTTCATCGCGATGGTGTCGCATTCCGGGCTGTTCTGGCTGGTGATGCCGGCCAGCATCGCCGGGCAGGTGGGCATCGGTCTGCTGGAATTGATGGTGGCATTCATTCAAGCCTACGTGTTTGCGTTTCTGGCGACGATCTTTATCGGGATGGGTTCGCATCCGCACTAACGGGTGCTTTCGTCCCGGAGAAGAAATTGGGCGGAACGCCGGCGAGTGTCCGTCGGGCGGTTCCTGGGAACTGTGGTTACTTAGCTGAGAGCTGAAAGAGGAGATTCAATTCATGAATCGTATGTTGCAGACGCTGTGTATGACCGTGGCGGTGGTGCTGCTGTCCGGGGCTCCGTTGTTCGCCCAGGAAACGGCCGTTGTGCCCTGGATCAACCTGAAGACCTCGTTTGGTCTCGGCATGATCGTGATCGGCGCCGCGTTCGGGATCGCCCGCATCGGTGCCGCGGCCGTCGAGAGCATGGCCCGTCAGCCGGAAGCCGCCAAGGATATCAGCGGTGCGATGATTCTCGCCGCCGCTCTTATCGAAGGGGCGACCTTCTTCGCGATTCTGTTCTGCTTCCTCGCCGGCTGATCCGGACGACGTCGCAGGTTCGAGGGTTTGGTCTGTTGGCCTGGTAAGGAGCGTCGTCATGGGACGGCATCTGCTGGCGGTGATGTTGGTAAGCCTGGTGTGTGGGAGTGTGGCGGTTGCGCCGCAATCCGTGCACGCCGCGGAAGAGGCGGAACATCACGCCGCTGAGGGTGACCACGGCTCGGCCCCCAGCTTGCCGCTGGAATGGAAGGGCGATCTGGCCCTGTGGTCGTTCGTCACGTTCCTGGCCTTCTTCCTGGTGCTGCAGAAACTGGCGTGGAAGCCGCTGAGCACCGAGTTGACGAACCGCGAGAACAAGATTGCGGGCGACATCGCGGCGGCGGAAAGCCATCGTTTCAAGGCCGAGGCGATGCTCAAGGACTACGAGACCAAGCTCGGGAAAGTCCAGGAAGAAGTGGCGGCGATCCTCGCGGAAGCCCGGCGTGACGCCGAGCATACCAAGCAGGAAATCGTCGCCACGGCTCAACGGGAAGCGGACGCCAACCGGCAGCGCGCGGTCGCGGATATCGAACGGGCGAAAGATGGGGCTCTGTCCGAACTGTTCGATTTCGTGTCGAACAACGTCGTGCAGGCCACCGAACGCATGCTGCAGCGAAGCGTCTCGCCGGAAGATCAGGAACGCCTTGTCCGTGAGGCGCTGGCGGACCTGAATATCCGACGCAATTAGTGCTGAGCCGGTGAGAAGGATTGTGTGATGGCCGATTTGCAGCAGCAAGCCCGCATCAGGAGTGTGCTGGATGACCCGACCGTCCGTTCGGTCGCGCGGGTCTACGCCGTCGCACTGTTGGACGCCGTCGGCAATGGCGACGTCGCTGCGGTGCTCGAGGAGGCGCGATCGTTCATCACCGCGGTTCTCGATCCCAATCCCAAGTTTGAGCGGTTGTTGACCAGCGCGGCGCTACCGCTCGAAGACAAGTTGAAATGGATCGAGAAGGTAGTCGCTCCGGCCGGAACACCGATCTTCACGAATATGCTTCGGGTTCTGGCGAAGCATGACCGGCTGGACATCGTCCGGTCGGTGATTGATACGCTGGAACGCGAGATTGAGGACCGCAGCGGCCGCAAACGCGTGAAAGTCACCAGTGCCCTGCCGTTGTCAGACACGGCGCTGGCGGCAATTCGCACCAAGCTCACCAGCAGCTTGGCGGCCGATCCGATTTTGGAAACGTCAGTCGACCCGGCCCTGTTGGGCGGCGTCGTCATTCGCATCGGCGACACCGTGTACGACGGGTCCATGCGGAATCGTTTGAAACAATTGCGCGCACGTCTGCGCGAGAGGTGCCTGAATGAAGTTCAACGCGGGCGAGATCGCTTCCGTCATCCAGAAGGAAATTGAAGATTTCCGCGGACAGATCGAAACCGCTGAAGTCGGCCGCGTGGTCGAAGTCGGCGACGGGATCGCGCGGGTCTACGGCCTGTCCTCCGCCATGTCGGGGGAACTGGTCGAATTCGCCAACGGCATTCGCGGCCAGGTGTTTAACCTGGAAGAAGCGTCGGTCGGGGTGATCATCCTCGGCGATTACCTCAAGATCATCGAAGGGATGGAAGTCCGTTCGACTGGCAAACTGCTGTCGGTCCCCGTGGGCGAAGCGCTGCTCGGCCGCGTGGTGGACCCGCTCGGCGCTCCGCTCGACGGCAAGGGTCCGATCATCGCGACGGCGAGCCGACCGCTGGAAACTGCCGCTCCCGGCGTGGCCGGCCGACAGCCGGTGAAGCAGCCGATGCAGACCGGCATCAAAGCCGTCGACGCGATGACGCCGGTCGGTCGTGGTCAGCGCGAGCTCATCATCGGTGACCGCAAGACCGGCAAGACCGCGGTGGCTCTCGACGCCATCATCAACCAGAAGGGTGGCGATGTCATCTGCATCTACGTCGCCTGCGGCCAGCGCTCGAGTGCCGTCGCGCAGGTGGTGGAAAACCTGACCAAAGCCGGCGCGATGGATTACACTGTCGTCGTCGCTGCCTCCGCGAGCGATCCGGCCCCGCTGCAGTACATCGCGCCCTATGCCGGGGCGGCGATTGCCGAATACTTCATGTATCAGGGCAAGCACACGCTGGTTGTGTACGACGACCTGTCGAAGCAGGCCGTGGCCTATCGTCAGTTGTCGCTGCTGATGCGGCGTCCGCCCGGCCGCGAGGCTTATCCCGGCGACGTGTTCTACTGCCACAGCCGGCTGCTTGAACGGTCGGCGAAGCTGAGCGATGAACTCGGCGGCGGCTCGATGACGGCCCTGCCAATCATTGAAACCCTGGAAGGGGAAGTCTCGGCGTACATTCCGACCAACGTGATCTCGATCACCGACGGCCAGATTTACCTCGAGCCGGACCTGTTCTTCGCCGGTGTGCGACCGGCCATTAACGTCGGTATCTCGGTTTCGCGCGTGGGTGGTAATGCCCAGACGAAGGCGATGAAAAAGGTCGCCGGTGGTTTGCGTCTCGACCTCGCCGCGTTCCGTGAACTCGAAGCGTTCGCGCAGCTCGGAACGGAACTCGACAAGGCCACGCAGCTGCAGCTCGACCGCGGATACCGCATGGTTGAACTGCTGAAGCAGCCGCAGTTCCGCCCGCTGCACTTCGCTGACCAGGCCATCAGCATCTACGCCGGGAACAAGGGGTACTTCGATACCGTGCCCGTGACCCGCGTTCAGGAAGCCGAACGGATGCTGGTGCAGTTCATGGCCGAGGAAAAAAGCGAGGTTCGCGACGCGATCCTGAAGTCAGGCCAGATCGACGACAACACGGAAAAAATGCTGCGGTCCGCCCTCGATGAGTTCGTCGTCCGCTGGGCCTCCGCGAACAAGAAGTAACTGATGTGATCGGGTGAAGCCCACGGTTTCTTAACCGTGGGTCCTGGAAGCGTGAGTCAGTCAACAGGCGTCCCATGGCCAAAGCACGCGCGATTATTAAGCGGCTCAAAGCCGTCCGCAACATCCGCAAGATCACGCGGACGATGGAGCTGGTGGCGACGGCGCGCTTCAAGAAGGCGATGGACCGCGCGACCGAAGCCGCCGCGTACACGCGCAAGATCTCCGAGATTGTGGCCGACTTGTCCGCCGCACTCGCGGACGCCGGCAGCAAGGGCTTGACGCATCCGCTGCTGCAGAAGCACGCCGAAGAGAAGAACGCGGTCTTGCTGGTTCTCACTTCGAATCGTGGCCTTTGCGGCGGTTACAACGCGGCGATCCTGCGGAATGCCCAACAGCGGATTCGCGAGATCGGCGGAACGTTGAACCTGCAGGTGGAAGTCTCGGGCAAACGCGGCATCAACTTCTTCAAGTTCCAGAAGCAACCGGTCGCCGCGACTTACACCACCTTCGAAGACAAGCCGACGTTTGATGAAGTCGACGCGCTCGCCAAGCGCTACATCGACGCCTATATCAAGGGCGAGATCGATCGTCTCGACGTGGTCTATACCCGGTTCGAGTCGATGTCGCGCCAAAAGGCCGAAGTGGTGACGCTGCTGCCGATCGGCCAGCTGAACACCAGCACGACGACCGAGCCGGCGAAGGGCGCCGTCGAGTACGAGTTTTTGCCGTCGCCGGAAGAGATTCTCGAAGAGATCGTCCCGACATCGTTCAAGGCCCGCCTGTTCAAAGCGTTCCTCGACGCCGCTGTGAGCGAACAGATCGCCCGCATGGTCGCGATGAAGAGCGCCACCGAAAACGCGGGTGAAATGATCAGCACACTCAAGATGCAGTACAACCGCGCTCGGCAATCGCAGATTACGTCCGAACTCAGTGAAATCATCGGTGGTGCAGCGGCGTTGGAGTAGAAGGTAATGGGTGATCGGCGGTAGGTGGCAGGCAGAGAATGAGGGTCGAGGGATTCCGCGATCTGGTTGTCTGGCAGAAGGCCGTTGAGCTGGTGATCGAGTGTTACAAGGCTACGAGAGATTTCCCAAGCACAGAACGGTACGGTCTAACATCGCAATTGCAGCGAGCTGCAGTTTCGGTGCCAGCAAACATCGCCGAAGGCAAAGGCAGGGGATTTAACGGTTCGTATGTGAATCATCTTGCGATTGCCAATGGCTCATTGTGTGAATTGGAAACCCACATTGAGATCGCCAAGCAGCTTGGTTATCTCAGAATCGATCAATCAGAACAGTTACAGCAAATATCGGGGAAGTAGGACGGCTGATTACAGCCTTGCGGAAATCAGTGGAAGCAGCGATTCGCTAACTCTGCCTGCCACCGACCACCCATCACCTGCCACCCGTATCCACGAGGAACGACATGACTATCGCGACAACCACCGGGCACATCACACAGATCATCGGCTCGACGTTTGATGCCGAGTTTCCCGAAGCGGCTTTGCCGGCGATCTATAATGCGTTGAAGATCGACACCGAGGTCAACGGGATCCGCATCAAGGTGACCGGCGAAGTGCAGCAGCACCTCGGCGGCGGACGCGTCCGCTGTGTTGCCCTGGGCTCGACCGACGGCATGGTTCGCGGCATGGAACTGCTGGATACCGGTGCTCCGGTGTCGGTTCCGGTCGGCAAGGGCACGCTGGGCCGCGTGTTCAACCTGCTGGGTGACCCGATCGACGGCCGCGGTGAGATCATCACCGACGAACGCTGGCCGATTCACCGCGAAGCCCCGCCGCTCGAAAACCTCAGCTCGAAGACGGAACTCTTCGAAACGGGGATCAAGGTCATCGATCTGCTGATTCCGTTCGTTCGCGGTGGTAAGGCCGGACTGTTCGGCGGTGCCGGCCTCGGTAAGACCGTGATTCTGCAGGAACTCATCGCCCGGATTGCCCGCCAGCACGGGGGTTATTCGGTGTTTGCCGGTGTGGGCGAGCGGACCCGCGAAGGGAACGACCTCTGGCTCGAAATGCAGGAAGCCAAGATTGGTGACACCGGGCGTTCGGTCATCGATCAGACGGCGATGGTCTTCGGACAGATGAACGAACCGCCGGGCGCCCGTCTGCGGGTGGCGTTGTCCGCCCTGACGATGGCCGAGTGGTTCCGTGATTCGACCGGGGCCGACACGCTGCTGTTCGTCGACAACATCTTCCGGTTCTCGCAAGCCGGTTCGGAAGTGTCCGCGCTTCTCGGCCGTATGCCGTCCGCCGTGGGTTACCAGCCGACACTGTCCACCGAACTGGGTGCGCTTCAGGAACGGATCGCCTCGACGAACAAGGGCGCGATCACCTCCGTGCAGGCCGTGTACGTCCCTGCTGACGATCCGACCGACCCGGCCCCTGCCACCGCGTTCGGCCACCTTGATGCCTTCATTTACCTCGAACGCCGGATCGCCGAAAAGGGCCTTTACCCTGCGGTGGATCCGCTGGCGTCGTCGAGCCGCGTGCTCGATCCGCAGGTCGTTGGCGAGCATCACTACACTGTCGCCCGCCGCGTGCAGAAGATTCTGCAGCGGTACCGCGAACTGCAGGACATCATCGCCATTCTCGGCATCGACGAACTGAGCGAAGAAGACAAGCTGGTCGTGCATCGCGCCCGCCGAATTGAACGCTTCCTGTCGCAGCCGTTCTTCGTCGCTGAAGCGTTCACCGGTAAGGCCGGGGCGTATACCCCGATTCCGGAAACGATCCGCAGCTTTGAAGAAATCTGCGACGGCAAGTGGGATCACCTGCCCGAGCAGGCCTTCATGTACGTCGGCGTGATCGAAGAAGCCGCCGCTCAGGCTGAGCGTATGGCGGCGTCGGTCAAGTAGATTAGAATGAACGAAGGCTCCACGGTCTGCGTGGAGCTCATTGGTCATCGGATCGAGTCAGGCAATACGAATGGCGATCGACAAAACCCTGCGACTGGTGATCGTCACTCCCGAACGGACGATCTTCGACGAAGCTGTCGCCCAGATGCGGTTTCCACTGTACGACGGTGACATCGGCATCATGCCGGGCCGGTTGCCCCTCATCGGCCGTCTCGGCGCGGGTGAGCTCAAGGTGACACTGCTCAGTGGTGAAGAACGCCGGTTCTTCATCGACGGCGGCTTCACGCAGGTCAACCAGGGAACGGTCACGCTTCTGACGCAGCGCGCGGTCCCGGTCGATCAGATCAGCGCCGCGGCTGCGGAAGCGGAATTGCAGGCGGCGAAGGCACAGGACGCGAAGTCCGACGAGGAATTCGCCCGCAAAGCCGCCGCCCTCAACCGCGCCCGCAAACTCCTCAAGCTCGCCCGCACGCATTGATGCGGGTTGGGGCGTCTCCGCGCATGCTTGCCAAGGTGCGTGCGGAACCTCGCGCGTGATTTCTCCATGTCCGACGGATGGAAAATCCCGGCCATCGGGGTATCGTCGAGGCTTCCTTCCGCGAGTGTTGCGCCTTCGTTCGAGCTCGCGCCGTTCAGTGATTCCGGTCACTCTTGGGGAGTCGTCACGCCATGGTTCGTGTCATCAGTCTGCTGGCGGTGGTGTTGATCGGGTTGACGTGGATTGGCACGGCGCAGGAAACGCGCGTACCTGAGTCACCGGCGGGCGGGAAACTTCCGGGAGCGCGGGCGGAAATCGATGCAGCTCAGTTTTCGTCGTTGCAGGCGGCGCTGGATGCCATCCCCGCCGAGGGGGGCGTGGTCCGCATTCCGCCGGGAACCTTCGAGATCTCTCAACCGCTTGTTCTGTCCCGCAGTGATGTTCTCATTCAAGGAGCCGGCACGGCGACGCACATCAAGAACACGAACACCGAGGGCAAGCCGGCGCTGATTATTCAGCACGCTGACGGCGACAAAGTCAAAACCGCCGATCGCCTGTGGCGGGTGATGCTCAGCCAGTTCCGCATCACCGGCCAGGAGAAAAGCGGTAATGGCATCGAAGCTGTGCTGGTCAACGAAATCTTCGTGCAGGGAGTCACGGTCAGTTATCACGGGGGTGACGGGATCAAGCTGGAGCGCTGTTACGAAGACGCGCGGGTCAACGGCTGCCTCATCACCTACAACAAACAAACGGGCCTGAATCTGCCCGGTTGCCACGATATCGTCGTTAACGGGAATCAGTTCGAGGAGAACCGCGATGCTGTCCATTGCTTCGATGCGTTTAACCTCTGCATGACCGGCAATTGCGTCGATGATCACCTCGGTGACGGCGTCGTGATTGAGAACACCTACGGCTCGGTCGTCTCGGGGAACATGATCGAAGAGTGCGACGGCCGGGCGATCGTGCTGGCCCGCGACTGCTACGGCATCACGCTGTCATCGAATGTCATCGCCCACAACGGTGGTGGGATTGATCTGATCGATGCGCACGGCTGCGCGGTTTCGGCGAACACGTTTCCGCTGTTGAAACTCCCGCCGAAAGCCAAGGATGGGACGCAGCCGCCGCAATTGGACACGCAGTGCGTGCGCATCGGCAAAGACAGCAGCCGCATCACGGTCACCGGGAACAGCTTCTGCGACAGTTACATCGGTGAAGGAGCTGTCCAACGAAAGCTGAACGATCAGCTCGCGGGTGGCATGGTGCTGGAAGGGACCCGCGACATCACCATCACGGGCAACACGTTTTCGAGCGTGGGGAAGGCTCTCGAATTACGGGGACCGAAGAGCGAGAACATCCTGTTTTCGAGCAACCTGATCATCGACTCCGCGCTGGACACGCTGCCGTAACCTAAGCCGCGCAGCAGGCGCGCTATTCCAGAATCGAACCCGTCACAACGGGGCGCTCAAATGGCTCCATGTGAATCAGCACATCCCGCACGGCGGGTACGGCCGCACGGATTTCGGCCTTCACGCGTCCGCCGAGATCATGGGCCGCTTTCAGATTCAGCTGCGGATCAGCCTGCACGTGCAGATCGGCGAGCAGCACATCCGCGACTTTCCGCACTCTCAGCTTCTCAATCGCCAGCACTCCGGGGACATTCTGGGCGACCGTGCTGATGGCCTGCCGGACCTCGGGGTCGGGCTCGCGGTCCATCAGTTCCGACACGGCGGACCGTAGGAAGCGCACACCATTCATGGCAATGATGCCGGCGGCCAGGAGTGCGGCCCAGTCATCCGCGGCTTCCCACCCCGGGCCGCCCCACAGCGCGATGAGAATCCCCAGGAACGCTGCCGCGGACGTAATCGCATCGCTGCGATGATGCCACGCATCGGCCTCGATCGCGGAACTGCTGGTCGATTCGGCGACCCTCATTACGCGGCGGAACAGCACCTCTTTCACCAGCACAACCCCGGCGAGCACGGCGAGGGTCCACGGTGCGGGAGTGTGGTGCGGCGTGATCACCTCATGCACCGCAGAAACCGCGATCCCGAAGGCGGCTCCAAGCAGCATCAACGCCACCACGGCGACAGTTAATGGCTCTGCCCGGCCGTAACCGTACGGATGCCGTTCATCGGGCGGGCGAGCGGTGACACGCCCGCCCGCCCAGACCACCATTGATGCAAACACATCGACCGTGGATTCAATCGCATCGGCAACGAGCGCGTAAGAATGGCCGAGCAATCCGCCCGCGAGTTTGGCGGCGACCATCAGCAGATTGATCACCACGCCCCAGGTCGCCGCGCGCTGATTGGACGCCGTGCGATTCTCAGAGGATGATTTCACAGTCGAACCGTCCGCACGAAGGAAGAGCTGACGGTCTCCAGTGTACTGTATGTTCTCTTGATCGGCGCTGCCGCTCACAATGAAGAAACCACGCATGTCTGCCGCGAAACAACTTCGACACCTTCTCGCGCGTTCGGGCATCATCCGCAGCCTGGCGCCGCACGACGCTTTCACCGCGCGGATCATGGAACAGGCCGGGCTGGAGCTTCTCTTTCTCGGCGGTTTCGGTGCCTCGGCGAGCGGGTTCGGTCTGCCCGATCTCAGCCTGCTCGGTCTCTCCGAGATGACCGAAGCCGCGCGGCGGTTGATCGCGGCGGTGTCGATTCCAGTCATCGTGGATGGTGACACCGGCCACGGCGGGGTCGCGAATGTCATCCGCACGGTGCGGGAGTTCGAGTCGTCCGGTGCGGCGGGAATGCTGCTGGAAGATCAGGTCTTTCCGAAACGCTGCGGTCATTTTGCGGGGAAGCAGGTGGTTCCCGTCGACGAGATGCTGTTGAAACTGGACGCCGCGCTGCAAGCCCGGCGGAACCCGGATTTCGTGATCATCGCGCGGACCGACGCCCGGGCTATTGAAGGACTGGATGCGGCGATTGATCGAGCGAACCGGTATGCGGAAATCGGTGCGGATGCGTGTTTCGTCGAAGCCCCGCAGTCCCGCGAGGAACTGGTCACTATTGCGAGTTCTATTCCGCGACCGCAGTTGGCGAACATGCTGGTCGGCGGCGTGACCCCCATCTGCTCGGCGGACGAACTGGCCGCGATGGGTTTCAAGATCTGTGTGAGCCCCGTGGAAAGTTTGGCGATCACAGGGTTCGCTGTCCGCGAGCTGGCCCGCGCGATGCTCGACCACGGTCGGGTTGACGGCCTCACCGATCGCATGCTCTCCTTTGCAGAACTGAAGCAAGCCCTCGCAGTCGATGATTACTTGCAGCCTCCCCGGAAGCCCACGGTTTCCTGACCCTGGGTCTCTTATTGACGATCAACGACATGTCTCTCCCTGACTACACTTTCTTCTCACCCTCCCCAATCCATTTCGGCTGGGGTTGCCGCACAGAACTGCGGAAGCTAGCCCCGCAGTTTGGCTGGCGGACTTTTGTCCTGCTTGGCAGTCGCGTCGTGTCAGAAGCGGGAATGCTGGATTCCACGCTGTCCGCTCTCCGTGACGGAGGCCACGTGCTCGAGTTGATCACGGTCCCTTC
>DASRYX010000560.1:0-6763 GCA_035686985.1 Planctomycetaceae bacterium
CCGCACAACCGGTGCCTTCCGTATGGGTTCTTATGCAGCGCTCAACGTCGGGAAGCGTGGCAGGGAGCGTAACGTCGTCACCGGTCAATCATTTACTTCTACGGTTCCGGTTGTTACAGTCGTACGGTCGGTAACAAAAGCAACGCTGGCCCTGTTCAACCTTGTGAACAGGGCCTGCGTGAATGCGGTCAATTGTGGTTAAGCGTGTTTCAGGTCTGAAGCACCGCTCTACAGCTGAGGCAGCGATTGCGGGACCGGACCCTGCGGAATCTCCGGCATTGGAACCGGGACTGCCGGGCCAGGCAGTGGCTGGCACGTCTGGCAGTTCGGATCGCGAACTTCCGGCACGACGGGATTGCACGGCGGATTCGGGCACGGCACGGTCGTCTGGACCTTGGGGACGACCGGCGCGGCCTGGGGCACGCCCGGTTCAATCACCGTCGGGCAACCGACGCATCCGGTGCCGACGCCGATCGAGCAATCGCCGTTGACGCAGTTCCCGTTCACGCAGCCGTCGACGCGGTTGTAGAACGCGGATCCTGCAGTCCAACTCGTCCGGCCCCAGATTTTCGGACAGCCGCGGAAGCCAGTGAAGGCGTAAGACTGATTTAACTGGCGAAACGCCCCGCCGATATCCTGCAATTCGCCGACGACGGCCTGCTGCACGCACGCCAGTCCAGTGATCAACCCAATGACCACGACGGTCAGGATAATCACCAGCTCCGCGGAAAGAATTAATCCGCATTCATCACGCCACCAGTTCTGTTTGGTCTGCATCGCTGTCCATACCTTTCATGATGAGCCGTCCGCGCAGCAGACCGGCGATAGAGAATCAGGGGCAGGGCGGGGAGCGAGCGAACGGCTCGGGGGCTTCCGCCCGGCGAGCCGTTGCGCTCCCTGCACCGCCGCGACAGCGTCCACACGCTGGCACGACGGTTCTCACCTCAGCGAAGGAACGGTCTCTCAGGTCGTCCCACGCGCTCGTACACACAGGCAATCAAGTGGCGGTGTGAGCCACCCGCGTCCGGCTCACCGTTTCAGAGCAGCCGCAAAATCGGCTTACACTGAGGAATCGTCATAACCGGACAATCGAGACAATAGGCAAGACCGGTGCCAAACGCGCGATCGTCATATCCGCTACAGTCGGAACTACGCCATAACACGCGAGTGTATAATCTCTTGCGGCGAACGCGGTGTCGTCGCTACAGCGAAGCGGGTACGATTGTGACGATTAATCAGATTAGCGCGACGATAACGTCCATACCAATTATGTTCAGAATTCGGAATGCACCGGTTGTGATGTCCGGGCTCTGGAACTGCGGAGCCGCACGCGTGACCTTGGGGATCACCAACGCCGCGGATATGCTCAGAAGAAATGTGGTCCGACTTTCCGGGGATGTTTGAGGAGCGTCTGTGTGACTTTGGTCGTCGATGACGCTCAACTCAGCCGGCTCGCCATTCAGCCGGCCCAGGATGCCGCCGAAGCGTTGAATCGGCCCGCCGCCTTTCGCCCGGTGGTCCTGCTGTGCTGCGTGCTGCCGCCGCTCTGGTTCGCTTCGTGGTCAACACTCGACGGCAATACCGCCGGCTGGGCACTGCGGGCGTTGGCGGTCCGCCACGCTCAACGACTGGAAGAGTGGTTCGAGCCGGGCGTCCAGTGGAAGGAATCCACCCTGCGGGCGGCCCCCCCGCTGGGATCATGGCTGACCGCCTCGATGATGCCGCTCTTTCCCGAAGGAACGGCCGGTGCCGCGGTGGCGATTTCCGCCCTCAGTATGATGGGGGCGAGCGCTATGTTGTGGCTTTGGTGCCGTGAGGCCGTGGGCGAGCGCACCGCGCTGCTGGTCATTTTGCTCTTCGCGTTCCATCCCCAGGTGGCTCCGCTCGCCGCGAGTGGTGAACCTACGGCGCTGACGCTGTTTCTGCTGCTCACATCGGCGTGGGGATTCTGGGGGCACCTGGATCAGAACTCCGGATCGGTGTCGGTTCGGTTGCTCGCCGGAGGACTGGCGTGGGGACTCGCGATGCTGGCCGGAGGCGGCATCGCGATCGCGTTTTTCGCCGTGTTGATGCTGGTCAGCCTGGTTTCGCAAACGACTCAAGGCGAAGAGACGCCGCGCCTGGGCGAACGGTCTGCCGTACGCGCCGTATTGTTGCTTGGTGTGACCGGGGCCGCGATTGCCCTCTGGTGGCCCGTGATGATGGTGCAATCCCAGGGAACCGGCGTCTTACAGGACTGGATTGGAATCGCCGCGCAATCCTCCCTCGACTCGTCCAACGCCGACAGCACAGCAGACGACAGCTGGCCCGCCACCGCCGGGGCGTTGCTGGGCTGGTGGTGCCTGGGATTGTGGGCATCGGTCCGCATCAGCGTTTTCGGACCGGCCGGACGTGAACAACGTTGGAATCGCTGGATTCTGGCCTGGAGCGCTCTGGGGATCATCGGCCGGATCACGTGGGCGGCGATCGACGGCACCGATGCCGCACTGCGATCGTGGGACGTCTTTCTTTCGCTCCCCGCGCTGATCCTGGCCGCTCAAGGACTGGACCGGGCCATCCGCCGGGAGACCACGCGTGTCGGGCTGGCCGCCGCGATCGCGACGACCGTTGGCGGCGTCACTTGGGAATCGACCCACCACATCGGAGTCGCGCTGCTGGTGGGAGTGGCGATGCTGGGCATCCTGTTGCTCAGTGCGCCATTGACGATCGGCTTGCGGCGCGTGCGCTCGTCCTGGTCCGAAGAAGAGATTCGCGCGTGGGTCCTCGTCGCTGCGCTGGCCACCATCGTCGGCCATGCCACCGTGACGATGTTGCCGCTGGCCGATAACCGTCGGGATCACCACCAGTGGGAACAGGTGCGGCGGCAGCTTGCGAGCATCGACACCATCCGGCAGACCTCCATCGTCACGAATGATCAACGCGACTTAACGCCTTGGATCTATCTGCTGCGATCGCTCTGGCCATCCGCGCGGCTGTCCGTTGCGAACGGCTGGGACCCGGAGATCACATCCACGCTGATCACGGAAGCGAAAGTGCCGCAGTCGCGCATGGTGGTGCTGGACTGGAGCCGCAGTGGTTTGCGAGTCCGCTCGGATGTCGGGACCGGCTGGCAGATCGATTCCGTGCTTGAGCCGCGCGCGTTTCGGCATCGGCGACTGGCCGCGTATCTGATCCACCCTGTGGGCGACGACGCGCCCACGCGGGGCGCCATGCCAATGGTGGAAAACACGCCGTAGAGCCGTTTCAGGCCGGACGGTAATCGAAGAAGTCGGGCATGAGTTCGAGCACACGCTTCAACTTCTGCAGAGCGCGTACGTAGCGCGCGCTGGCGGCTTGCTCGCTCATTTCCAGCACCGCGGCGATCTCGGTGTTCGACAGCTGCTCGAAGTGCCGCAGTACGACGACTTCACGATCGATCGGATCCATGCTTTGTAAGACAGTGTCCACCTGCTGAGCGCGTTCCGCACGGCCGAGGGTGCTGCTCGGCGAGGTTCCCTCAGCTTTCAGATAGCACGACAGCGACGACGACGTTTCCTGCGGGCTCCAGCGACCGTTGATCGAGAACTCGCGTGCCGAGGATCGCTTCGCGGCGCCGAAATGCCGCCGATGCAGATCCGCGAGCGTCTGGCAGACCAGCAGACGAAACCACACATAGGTGGAATTGGCCGAACTGGCGAGGAGATGTTCGACGCGGTCCAACGCCCGGACCCACGCATCCTGCAGGACATCATCCGGATCGATACGGCCCCGCAACTTAGGGTGCATGCGGAAGCTCACCATCCGCCACAGCCGCGGCCGATGCCGGGTGAAGAGATCGGCCAACCCGCTGTTGTCATCGTTGGCAATGCGGTCCAGGCATTCCCGCTCGGCGTCATCAAGCATGACGACCGGAGGCGTCGGCACAGCGGGAGAAGGCCGATTTTCCATGACCGATTACAAAGAAGCGAGTATGGGATCAACGCGAAACGTCGAACGTGACATCCATCTTACACGATCTTCCCGGTCTATCAGCAACCTTGATTCTTCTTGGGGCTTCACGATTTCCAATGCTGACTCCGCTGAACGGCCTCTTTCCAGCCGTGGTAGAGCCGCTCACGAACTTCACCGTCCGGCGTCGGTTGGAACGAGGCATCCCGCGCCCAGTTGCGGCGGAGATCGTCAAGATGCTCCCAATAACCGACGGCCAAGCCCGCCAGATAAGCCGCGCCGAGAGCCGTGGTTTCCTGCACGACGGGGCGGTGAACCGCGACGCCGAGCTGGTCGGCCTGAAACTGCAAGAGCCAGTTGTTCGCCGTCGCGCCACCATCAACTCGCAGGTCTTTGAGCGGTGTCCCGGCATCGGTTTCCATCGCTTTCAGCACATCGCGTGTTTGATAGGCCATCGCTTCGAGAGCCGCGCGGGCCAGATGGGCGCGCGTGGTGCCACGGGTGAGACCGATCAGCAATCCGCGGGCATCCGAATCCCAATAGGGTGCGCCGAGTCCGACGAACGCGGGGACGAAATAGACACCGCCGTTGTCCGCCACGGATCCCGCGAGTTCTTCGGTTTCGCTCGCGGAAGCTAGAATCCCGAGCCCGTCGCGCAGCCATTGCACGGCCGCCCCGGCGACAAAAATCGAACCTTCGAGCGCGTACGTCACCTCGTTGCCGATCTTCCACGCGATCGTCGTGATGAGGCCCTGCGTTGACGTGACCGGCGTGCGGCCGGTGTTCATCAACAGAAAGCACCCGGTTCCATACGTGTTTTTCGCGGCACCCGGTTCAAAGCAGGTTTGTCCAAACGTCGCGGCCTGTTGATCGCCGGCACAACCGGTGATGGGAAGCGCGCGGCCGAACAGAGCCGGGTCCGTTTCACCGAGATGTCCACTGGATGGCCCGACTTCGGGCAGCATCGCCCGCGGCACATTAATCGCCTGCAGCAGTTCGTCGTCCCAGTCTCCGGTGTGAATGTTGTAGAGCATCGTCCGGCTGGCATTGGAGGCATCCGTGACATGCCGCTTTCCACCGGTCAGCTTCCAGATCAAATAGGAATCGACGGTGCCGAACAGGATGTCACCGTTCTCTGCCGCGGAGCGGGCCGCCGGGACGATATCCAGCAGGTACGCAATCTTCGTCCCGGAGAAGTAGGCGTCGATGACCAGGCCGGTCTTGGATCGGACGGTTGCCTCGAGGCCGTCGCTCTTCAGCTTCTCACAGCGGTCAGCCGTGATGCGGCTTTGCCAGACGATGGCGGGGGCGATCACCTTGCCGGTGTGCCGATCCCAGACGATGGTGGTTTCTCGCTGATTGGTCACCCCGATCGCCGCAATCTGGTCAGCGCTGACTTTGGCCTTCTTCAGCGCCCCTTTTGCGGTCGTAAGCTGACTTTCCCAGATGTCGTCCGGGTTGTGCTCGACATGCCCCGGCGCTGGATAGTACTGCGGGAACTCCTGCTGATCGGCTCCGACCGGGCGGCCATCGTGTCCAAAGACAATCGCCCGGCTGGACGTGGTGCCTTGATCGAGCGCGAGGACAAACTTCGACATGCTGCTGCTCCCGGGTTGATCATCATGCGTCGGTCCGATCATAGCCGTTTTGGTCGCCAGCGCGAAACACGCAAGTCCACATGTATCGCAGCGGTCCCTTGTGCCCGCGGTAACGAGACTGTGCAATAGCCGCTTCAATTCCTCCATAAGGAGCACACGATGGGAGGCTTGCGTGAAATGACGCATCCACTCGTCAATCATCATCTGGCACGCTTGCGGGATCGCGATACGGCGCCAACCGAGTTTCGTCAGCTGCTCAACCGGCTGGCGAGACTGCTGGCGTACGAAGCGACGCAGGATCTGGCGACCAAATCCGTCGAGGTCACAACACCGCTGACAACGACCACGTGCCAGGTTCTGGCATCACAGGTCGGGTTGGTTCCCATTCTTCGCGCCGGGTTGGGAATGGTTGATCCGATTCTCGAGCTGATCCCGACGGCGGAAGTGTGGCATCTCGGTGTCTATCGCGATGAAGCCACGGCGATGCCGGTGGAGTATTACCGCAAGCTGCCCCAGACGAAGCCCGTGGATGTGGCGCTCGTGCTGGACCCGATGTTGGCGACCGGTGGCTCGGCGACGGCGGCACTCGCGGCGTTGAAGTCCTGGGGCGTGCAGCGCGTAAAACTATTGTCGATCATCGCCGCACGGGCAGGTGTCGAGCGCGTGGCCGCGGAGTATCCCGAAGTCACGCTTCATGTCTGCGCAGTCGACCCGCTGCTGAACGAGCACAAGTACATCGTGCCGGGGCTCGGTGACGCAGGAGACCGCTGCTTCAACACCGTGAGGTGAGTGGGCAGTGGCAGTGGCGATATGCGGGAGAAGTGGAGTAAGGGCGAACGTCTTTATGCCGCTCGTTCTTCATCGCCGTACTGCCCACTGCCCAATCCCCCACTGCCTACCGTTGTTCCCAGCGCTGGCGCTCGTCGTCCAAGATGCCGAGCACGATCTTGCGAACCTTTTCTTCCGCTTTGGTCGCCACGTCGATCACGTCATGACCATTCGTCGGCGTCGGAGCGCAATCCGCAAACGCCACGTTCGTGACGGTCGATAACGCGAGGACTTTCAACCCCATGTGAGCGGCGACAATCACCTCGGGGACCGTCGACATCCCCACGATGTCCGCCCCGAGAATCCGCAGCATGCGATATTCGGCCCGTGTTTCGTAATTCGGCCCGGTGAGCGCCGCATAGACTCCGCGATGGGCGACGATCTTTTCCTCGCGGGCAATCTGCAGCGCC
>DASRYX010000561.1:0-2860 GCA_035686985.1 Planctomycetaceae bacterium
GCAACTGCCGGATCCGCAGATCATCGATGAGGCAGTGGTGATCATCCACGACGTACACGACGTTCAGCGTCTCGCTGTCCTGTCCGTGCTGCCGGATATGATCCAGGACGTGCTGAACGGTCCAGTGCGGTCGCACCGACACATAATGCGGCGTCATCAACCGGCCGACCGTGCCAGGTGAATACTGCAACAAGGCTTCGGCGAGCGAACGCTGTTCGGCATCCAAGCGGGCCAGACATCGCGATTGTTCAGCCTCGGTCAAGGTTTCCAGTAACGCCGTACGGTCGTCGTCCGCGATGTCGGTAAGAAGCGTTCCCATCTCGTTATCCGGCAACGCGAGGAGAATCCGCTGCTGAATCGACGGCTCCAGATACTCAAAGATCCGCGCCCGTTGCGGTCCCCGCAGCAGCCGGATGACGGCCAGATCTTCTTCGTCGGTCAGATTCGACAACAGCAGCGCGACATCGGCGGGCAGCCACTGATCGACGGTTTCCCGCAAGGTGACTTCATCGCGTTCCTGAATCAGCTCCCGGATTTCAGGCAACAACAACTGCGGCAGCATGGCACGCGTCTCGATGAGGAACGATGTCGTTGCCCCTTATCGTCGCGAAAGCGGCCGAATGAGCAAGGCTGCGGCCCCGAAGTCTCACGTCATCACGTTGAAGACCGGCTTGCCCGGTGAAATCGGGCGCGGACGGTTGAGGCGGTCGTAGAGTTCGCGCTGCGGGTCGATGCCGAGGAGTTGGTACATCGTCGCGGCGAGATCATCCAGCTGTACAGGATCGCGGTCGGGGTAAGCCGCGTTTTTGTCGGATTCGCCATGCACGAACCCGCGCTTCACGCCGCCACCGGCAAGCAGCACGGTGTAACAACTCGGCCAGTGATCGCGGCTGATGTTCGCGTTGATCTTCGGCGTGCGTCCGAACTCGCCCATCCACACCACCAGCGTGGAATCGAGCAGCCCCCGATCATCCAGATCGTTCAGCAGCGTCGGAAGCGTCTGATCGAGCAAAGGCAGATGGTAATCCTTCAGGATCGGATACATCCGCGTGTTGTCGAACCCGTGCGTATCCCACCCGTCTTCCTTGCGGCGTCCGCCGATGCTGCCGGCGTAATAAACGGTGACAAACTTCACACCCGTTTCGACCAGCCGCCGGGCGAGCAGGCACGACTGCCCGTACGTCGTGCGGCCGTATTGATCGCGGAGCTTCGCCGATTCCCCGGAGAGATTGAACGCTTCGCGCACCTTGGGTGAGGTCAGCATCGACAGGGCTTTGTCATAGTACTGATCGATGCCGCGGGCCGCCGGAGCGTATTCCAGCAGCTTCGTCTGCCGGCTGATGATGTCCTGCAGAGCCTTGCGATCGGCGAGGCGATCCTCCGAGAGATTTGCGGGGAGGCTGAGTTCCGGCAGCTGAAAATTCGCGCGGTTGGGATCGTCGGTAATCAGCAGCGGGTCATGCGCTTTGCCAAGAAAGCTCGCGTGCTGCCCCGGCGTGATCTCCCCGTCGCGAATCACATAGGGAAGCGAGACGTACGACGGCAATCCGGCGGCAACTGGCGCGACACGATCCACGACGGAGCCATAGGACGGCATCAGATCAAACGAGTCTCGCAGGCGAATGTCATCCAGCGGTGGCCGTTGTCCGGTGAGCGCGTAGTACGACGCCGAGTTGTGATTCTTCATGTCGTGATAGACGGTCCGCAGCAGCGTGACCTTGTCCATCACGGCGGCCATATTCGGCAGCTGATCGCAGATCTGGATTCCCGGCGCGGCGGTGTCGATGACGTCATAATGACTGCGCACACCTTCCGGAGCGTGCGGCTTGGGATCAAACGTGTCGAGGTGACTGGGCCCGCCAAACTGAAACAGGAAGATCACCGACTTCGCCTTCGTCGGTCGCGTTACCGTTTCTGCCGCCAGCCACTTCGGCATCGTGAGCCCGAGCAACCCCATCCCACCAACAGTGAGTGCCGATCGGCGGGTGAGGGCATCCGGCGGGAGTGGCATTATTAGGTACCCGAAAACTCGCAGCAGACGTTCTATCGCAGTGGAAGAAAGATGACCATCTGGCTTTGCACTTCTTCTGCTGTGAGACACAGCGCGATCAGCAGAATGTCATTAATGACTGCGCCGATTGATTGATCTTGAGAAGCGACAATCAGTCCGGGCATCGAAAGACCGGCGTTCAGTCGCTCATAAGCCGCCGAAACCATCGTGTTCCTGTCGTTGGTGATCACCACTCGTCCCGCCTCCGCCGCCCACTCCAACACAGCGGGATCAGCAGTCCCCAGAGGCAAAGCATCCTGGACACGAATCAAATCGATATCCGGTTCCCGGCGGCGGAGACCCCGCACGAGGTCTCCGTGAACATCGGCGTCACTCGCCAGTTGCAGCATTCTCAGCGTCCATGGCCGCGCGTCGAGCCAGCAATTCCGCCCTCAAGATCTTCGGCTGCGCCTCCTGGATCTTTCTCTGAAGTCGATCAGCCGCTGCGGATCGTTCCGCCAAGTATTGCTCCACTTCTTGACGATGGCGAAGGTAGTAGGCAATCACCGCATGAACGTCGGCCAGATCAAGCGTGTCGAAGGCTCGTACCAAGTCTTCCGGTGTCATTCCGTTGTTGTATTGATTGATCACAACATCCAGCGTCACCCGAGTCTTGCCCACCCGAATCGTGCCGGTGTCATCTTCTCGAAGCGGCGGTGTTTCGACGGGCAGAGCTAATAACACGTCGGTACTCCATAGACATTCTGGAACTGCAAGACAGAATCATCGGCGGAAGGTGGCCAAAAACGCGCTGCGTTGGCCGTGGGTGGTCCACTGGTTTTCGAGGCCGTCGCCGGTGTAGCTGAGGGT
>DASRYX010000562.1:0-2655 GCA_035686985.1 Planctomycetaceae bacterium
AGGATCGCGTTCAACAGCGGACCGACTCCCGAGCCGTCACCCAGATGCTCGGTGAAGTCCTGGTCGTTTGTCGTGGTGGTAGACATCGGCGGTCTCACTGACTGGCGAAGTTGTTTTGCTTTCTCTCTCGTTCCCAAGCTCGGCTTGGGAACGTCCGGCATCGAAGCTCTGCTTCGTCTTCTCCGGGACTCATGCGAAGCAGAGCTTCGCGGGGAGGCGTTCCCAAGCGGAGCTTGGGAACGAGCTGATCATTGCACTAGGGTAGTTCCACGGACTTCACGAACGCTTCGAAGGCGGTCTTTTCCTGCATCGCGATGGCGGTGGGCGCCTGCAGTTTGATGAACCAGGTCTTGTCGCCCTTGTCGGCGATCACGCCCAGAATCGCCTGGCCCTTTTCTGTCTCGGGGGGCGGGATCAGCACGATGTAATCGCCCGTGAGCGAACCGACCTCGATCGGCTTCAGGGCCGCTTTCAGCCCGGCGTCGTCCAGTGCAGACAGCCCGATTTGACCGGCCCAGCGGTTCACGTTGGCTTTGCGATCACCCGCCCCGCGTGAGAGGTCGATGATCGTAACTTCACCGCTGCCGGCGGCACCTTCGATGACGTACGCGGCTTTGCGCATGCCGCCGACTTTGCCCGGCTTCCACTCCGGTGGGGCCGTGAGCTTGATGTCAGTGGAAGCCGCGACAGACGGCGCCGCAGGCGTCGGTGGTGCGAACGGTCGATCGAGTCCGCCGCGCCCGCCAGCAAACGGACCGCCCATCCCCGTGGGCTTCGCCGTCCCCGTCAAATTCACATAGACCGCGGTCTGACCGTTCGGCAGCGCGAGTTCTTCGCTCTCTTTGGCCAACTGCGCGACTTTGATCGGCGGCAGTCCCAGCTGATTCCGCCAGCGGTTCAGATTCGCCAGCACGCCTTCTTGCGCGTCACCGCCACCGGAAGGCAAGACTGTCACCGAGGTTTCGAGCTTTGGATCCTCGCCCACGGTCAGCGTCGCGAAGCGCATCCCGCTGGCCGGCTGCTGCGACCATCCGCCCGGCAGTTCCCACTTTGGTTCGCCGGCTTCGTTGAAGGTGATGGATTGCACCACCTGCTTGAATTCTGCTTCCTTCGCCGCGACGGCGTCGATGGCACCGGTGAGCTTGAGGAACCAGAACTGGTCCTTGTGCAGGATAATTGCCCCGAGCATACGCTGCGGTTCGCCGATGGATTCGCTGTCGCCCCCGGTCGACGGCTTTGCCGCAGGAAGTTGAATCGCCTCGGCTTTGGGGACTTCATACGTGGTGATAGTGTCTTGCGGGCGGCAACCAAGGCTGATCGCGGCGAGGGCGACACTCAGCCCCATCAGAGGCCGGAAACAAAACGAATTCACGGAAGTGACTCCCGGGGAGGCACCCGAGACGCGCTCCAGGAACGCGGAAATTCGGGAGGGATGGTTTGGCAGGACCGCCTCGACGCTCCTGTCGCGACGGCAACCAGCGGTACATCCTGATTATAGTTGCCTCGCGCGACGAAAGTACACGCGGAAGCGGAACAACCCTCGCGATTGCCGATCTGCAGCCGGAAAACGGTGCCATCTGCTGAAATCGAGGACGTAAGGGCGGGGGAGTTCGCGTTTCAACGGCCGTACCAGAAGTGGAGATTCGAAGCGCCCTTCCACCGCGATGCGATCGATCTGCGGAGAAATGGGCGTCAGCCTCGCGATCCGAGACGCGCTTTCGAGGCGCATTCTTTCGAGTGGAACGGTTCTAGGACTCGGAACCGCCCGTGTTGCCCGCGGGCATCACCTCTTAACCGGCGATGTGTCCCGAACTTAAGTCATTCTTTGCCCAGACGAAAAATCTTCGCAAATCAATTTGACACGCTTCAGACCTGACCTAGGTTTCAAGGGCGGAGAGAGTGCGGGCCCACCGCTCGCAGTTCTCGAACGCTTCCCAGCGGGGTGCCGAGACATCGTGTCCGGATGCGTGGTGCGTTCGGACGAACGAGGTCTCATTCAGTCTGCGAGTGGTTGCCTCCCGGCACCCGCTCCAACAATGCGGAGTGTGTCAGATGGTCAAGTTCGCCAACAGTGTGAAGAAGTTTCTCGTTTCTGAAGACGGCCCGACGGCTGTCGAATACGCGGTCATGCTCGCGCTGATCGTGATTGTGTGCCTCACCGCCATTCAGGCGATCGGCACGAACGCCTCGGCCAAGTTCCAGGCCTCGGCCAACGCGCTCAAGTAAGCGCCGCTGAAATCAGACAACCGGTCGTCCTGGGAGCTGTTTCTCGGGACGACCGCTTTGTCTCCCTCGAGTGCTGCACCTTTTTTTGAGTGAAGTCATGTTTCAGTTGTGGACGGAATTGGCCGGCGGAATGCTGGTGGAAGCGGTGGTCACGCTGCTGGTCGGCGCGATCAGTCTCTTCCATTTCTGTTGCGGCCTCCGTTGAACATTGATGAACGGCAACAGTCTTAACCCTTGCTGAGGGCAGCGCCCTCGGTGTGGGTTGCGGCTGTTGTTGCTGCGCGATCTCCCCTCGATCTTCGAAAGGCATTGTGACCATGGATTGGCTGTCGATGGAAACGTGGTTGTCGACTCACTGGGAAGTGAAGCTGGTCAGCGGTCTGCTGATCTGGGCGGCGTGGATCGACGGGAAAGAACTCCGCGTGCCGA
>DASRYX010000563.1:0-2397 GCA_035686985.1 Planctomycetaceae bacterium
CACATCGGCCGCTCGACCCTCGTCACGCGCTGATGGTGCACATCTTGCGCTCCGCACCGGTCTACCGGGATGCGGTTCGCATGGACGCGTGGGAGGGAGCCTATCAGGATGCCGGGGGAGACGACGAATCCTCCCCGCTCGACGGATGGCTCGACTCGATCTTTGCCTTGGGGCGGCTAAATATGTACACCGCGTTTGATCAAGGGCGGACCGAGGAGCGTTACCAGCAATTGGTGGCGCGATTCCACGACGCCAGGATTCCGATCTCAGGCACGCCGGACCTTTCGCAATGGTAGTGTTGAGCGGCTCGTTCAAGGACTAAAAGCGAACTTTGAGATCGGCCCGGAAGGTTCAAGGAACCTCCGCAGGCCGTTTGAGTCACGCCGCTCTTCGCTCAAACGATTTGATCAGCCCGCCGACATACGATCGCACGACAATCTGATCGCGATCAACAGCGGTGACTTCTTCCGGCTTCACTCGCACCGGCGGTAAGTTCTCGCGGACCATATGCGACCGTCGCGTGTTGTAGTACTCAACCCACTCGCTGACGATATGGTTTAGGTGCTTGTGCCCGAACAGAATGAACTTCCGTAAGCACTCCCGTTTCGATGTGGCATCTTGATGCCCTTTCAAAACGAGACGGATTGGACTTGGCCGGTGATGAGCTGTCGCAGCTTATCGAGGGTTTGAGGGTCATCCGGGAACAGGACGGCATTGTGTTGAGGGTGCTTTTTGATGTTGATCGTCCCGTTGCGAACGCGATCATAAATCCAATGGGGACGAATCTGGAGTCGCTTGGCGAGCTGGTGGGGCCGCAGGTAGCCAGCGACGACGTGCGGGTGAGCCAGCTTCTCGCTATGCACCAGTCCGTGCTGACGACGGATGCGGCAGACGGTCGATGGCAGAACGGTACTGTGACGTGGCGAGCGATGTCCGGCGGCAGTCAGGTGCTGAGCGATTTCTTTGTCGGTTCGCCCCTCTTTCGCGAGAGCCAGGATTGTGGCTTCGATCTGGCGATAGTCACGGAGTTGTTCGAACCGGCCGACGGTGATCGAAACCTGTTGTTCGGTGATGTCGCCGCCCTGCCACACGATGCGGAGTGCCACCATATCGTTGTCCCGCTTCAGAACGACTTTCTCCACCAGGCTGCGGAGCAGCGACTTCTTTTGGGACCATGATAAGAGGGATTCGTTCCAGAGTTCGGGCAACCGTGGACCGATGTTGTGGAGCCTCTCCAACAGGTCGGCGGGAATCGCCCACGTCTGGACGTTCTGTCGTCGGAGGGCCAAGGCATCTTCGGCATTGTGCAGTTCGCGCAGAGCGGATTCCCAGCGTCGTTCGAGTTCCGCGGTCACCAGCCGGTTGTCGGGATCGCTGCGACGGAACTGGCGGTCTGCCAGATGGGCCGCATGCCGCAGCCGTTCGACCTGCTGCATCTGGGCCTTGAGCAGGTCGTCGCGGCGGAGATCGGCTTCACGGAGTGTGCGTGCCGAAAGATCAATATCGGCTACCGAGAGGGCTTCAAAGAAAGCCTGCAACACCGGCCGATCGACGGTGTCCGACCAGATGAACTGGCAGAGGGGATCGCCCGCGGTCACCAGCCGCTGGATACAGTTGTAGCGGGGCTTGTCTTTATAAGTCACGGTCATTTTGCGACCGCAGTGGCCACAGTACACGATTCCCTGGAGCAGCCCCTGGCCCTCGCGCGGCACACCCCGCGTGCCGCGGCGCTGATACTCACTATGGTTATCGTGGAGCATGCCGCCGATTTTCTCAAAATGATCCCACGAGACATAGGCCGGATACTTGTCCTTGACGAACGCCCGCCATTGACCGGCGGCCATCGCGTCCCGCCGCTTGGTGGGCAGGCCGTTTTCGTACCGCATCCGTGTTCGACCGTAGGCGAATGCCCCGGCGTAGGCCGGGTTTCGCAGGATGTGGGCGATCTGCGTCGTGGTCGGTTCGCGCCACTGGATGTCGCCATAATGATCACGGCGGGGAATCTTCAGGCCGCGGTCTTTCAGCACCCGCAGCACCTTGGGAACGGTCCGCTTCTCCAGCATCGTTTCAAAGATCAGCACCAATCGGTCCTGTACCTCGCGATCCGGCGTCTTCACGACATCGCCGGTGGCCAGCCGTTCCAGCCCCGTGGGGAGCATCACGGCCAACTCGCCCCGCTGGGCCTTGTTGCGAATGCCCGCTGTCAGTCGGGCACGAATCGTGTGCAACTCCAGTTCAGAAATCTGACCTTTGAGTCCTAGCAGCAACCGGCCATTCACCGAGGACGGATCATAGACGCCATCTCGATCGGCAATCAGACAGTTGGCCCGGCCGCACAGATCGAGCAGCTGGTACCAATGCGAACAATTCCGGGCCAGCCGCGTGGCATCATAGGCG
>DASRYX010000564.1:0-6572 GCA_035686985.1 Planctomycetaceae bacterium
CGAAGTAAGTGCCGGCGTGGGAATGATTCTCTTCGTGATCGGACATGATGGTCTCGATGGTTGTCAGTGGTCCGTTGTCAGCGAGTTACGGACAACTCACATTTAAACGATGTAAATCAGCGGGAACAGGAAGATCCACACGAGGTCGACGAAGTGCCAGTAAAGACCGGCGTTTTCAACGAACACGGCGTTCGCCAGCGACAGCGGCGACTTGATCGCGAGAATGAACAGGATCAATCCGACGATCACGTGGATGGCGTGGAACCCGGTCATCAGGAAGTAATTCGACGCAAACAGATTGCCGTAGAGGATCGGCCGGACGCGTTCCAGCTTCACACCGGAAACCAGCGGCTGCAGTTCTGGATCGGTCAGCACCTTCTGGTGCACGTGGCCCAGAAGCGTCTCCGCCGGGGGATGATACTCGTGCCCTTCATGCGGGAACGGGCCGAGTTTCAGCGGCGGAATTTTGCTGGTGTCGGTTTCCGTCCGCAGCTTTTCGAGATCGCTGAACGGCACGGCGAAGGAGACTTCGGCGCGGACATGGTCGCGGATATTCACATACTCGTTGTAGAGCTTCTTCACGGCCTGGGCACGGGCTAGCTCGGCGGTCGCTTTCTTATCGCCACCAGCCTGCAGGTCCGTGAGTCGCGTGTCGAGTTCAGCGAGGCGTTCTTCCCGTTCGCCCTTCTTCGCGTTCGGAGTG
Source organism: Planctomycetaceae bacterium (assembly GCA_035686985.1). Classification (GTDB taxonomy): domain Bacteria; phylum Planctomycetota; class Planctomycetia; order Planctomycetales; family Planctomycetaceae; genus DSVQ01. The sequence goes on from DASRYX010000564.1 coordinate 704, forward strand.
ACCGCCGCGAGATGCGTATCCATTCGCCGTTCCACGATCTTCAACAGCTTTTCCATCGACTGCCGATCGCTCTCGGCGATGTGACCGGGAAGGATGTCGTAATCAATTTTGCCGTAGTACTCGTACGACTTGATCCCCAGGAACACGATGCCGAGCGCCAACGTCGCCACCATGAACATCCGGGCTTTGCCAGGATTTTTTTGCAGCACGGCGTCATGAGCCACGACGACGAAATAGCTGGAAAGAATCAGCACGAACGTGTTAATCCCGCCCATCAGGATGTTGATGTGCGTGACATGCACGTCGGTCGGCCAGCCTGGCGACCCCATCCGCATGACGATGTACGTGCCGATGAAGGCCGTGAAGAACATGATTTCCGTGCCGAGGAACAACCACATCCCCAACTTGCCGTTAGGAATGGGAATGCCCATGCGGAACGGGGCGGCAGGAGCGGCGTGTGCGTGACTCATCTCGTCAATCTTCCTCTCGGCTGTCACCGATCACGATCGTTATCGCGCTAACGGCAGGTTCAACAGCCGCACATGATCCCCCGCCAGCATCATCAGCAGGAGGGGCAAATACACCAGCGAAATCCATAACACGCGGCGGGCCGAAGCCCGACTTTCATTCCAGGCAAAGCCGATTGACGCCGCGAGGTAACCGATTCCCAGCAGCAGCGCCACCGCTGCGTAAGCACTTCCCGCAATCCCCCACCATGTGGGCAGCAGGCTGATCGGAATCAGGCCGAGCGCATACGCCGTGGCCATCAACCCGGTCACACCCCGCGCGGGGTGCACACCCGGCAGCATCCGCAGACCGGCGTTCGCATAATCATCCTGATACAGCCAGGCGATGGCCAGAAAATGCGGGAACTGCCAGAAGAACATCACGGCGAACAGCGCGAACGCGGTCCAGTCGAGCGGCTGCCCCGACGCGACCCAGCCCAGCACCGGCGGCATCGCACCGGGAATCGCACCCACCGCGGTGCAGAACGAGGTCCACCGTTTGAGCGGCGTATAGACGCCGGCGTACAACACAAACGTTGCGGCTGTCAGCACCGCGGTGAGCAGATTGACCTGCCAGGCGAGGTACACACTACCGATCAACGCCGCACTCAGACCGAACATGAGCACTTCATGGCTGAACAACCGACCGGCGGGCAACGGGCGGTTGCTGGTGCGTCGCATCCGGGCGTCGGTCTTCTGCTCCCACCATTGATTCAACGCCGATGAACCGGCCGCCACGATCGCAATTCCGATCCACGCGTGCCAGAGTTTCATCAGGGCGGCAGCGTCCCACGTCCACGGCCCTTGCTGACCGACAAGATAGCCCACTGCGACCGTGATCAGCACCATCACCGCGATCCGCGGCTTGGCGAGTTCGATGTAATCGGTGCAGCGTGCGGCCAGCGTGTGCGCCCATTCCGACCGTCGTCGTTCGACTACCACCGGCGTCAATTCGGTCACGATGCTCATGTCGCGCTCCCCGCCAAAGTGGAAGGAGTCAACGACCCGGCAACCGGCAACCTCAACGAACGGGGCACGGCGCGACCACAGCGGACCACGGCGACGAACGCGGTCATCAGCGTGAGCAGACCCAAGACCTTATGGAAGCTGCGAATCGCCACCTGCAAGGACGAATTCTGGACCGCGACCAGATCCCATTGCGGGAATCCGTATTTCACGGCCCACGTGGCGAGGCCGAGCAGCGCCTGTGCGACGACAAATCCGACGACCCACCGTCCGGCCCGGGCCAGCGTTGTCTCACCAGTCCGTTGCGCGAACAGGCATAACGCCACCGCGGCGATCGCCACGACGATCGCAAACCACGGATGAATCAACCACGCGTTCGCATCACCCAGGTGTCGCAGCATACCGCCCAAAAGGTATTGTGCGAGCAACACCACGATCAGCACCAGGCCGCTGCCGAACGCCATCCACGATCGCGAAGAATCCGAGACTGGAGCAGCCGGTTCCCAGCGGCGACCGGTCATTGCCACGAGCAAGCCCATCAGGCTGAAAATCCAGGCGGCGAACTGACCGTGCAGCAGTGCCAGCACGCGCTCGTTCTGAATCACACGACTGCCGCCGAGCAATCCCTGCAAGACAACACCGGCGAGAATCAGGCCCACCAGCGTGCGAACTCCCGGGCGACAGTCCCATGAAAACGCCGCGGCGGCCAGACCCAACGTCATCACGCCGATCAACATCCCGGCGAGCCGGTGACCATGTTCGAGGAACTTGTCACCGGTCGACTTGAGCCACGGATAGGCAAGCATGCCGTGACCATCGGACGTCGGCCAATCCGCGAACGCCATTCCCGCATCGACCGTGGTCACGACCGCGCCGACACTGATCGGCAACAGCGCAATCAACGCCGTCGCCCAGGCCAGGCGGTGGATCCACGGTGATTCGGTAACAGTGGTCTGCATGACGCAACAAACACATTCAGACGGAACGAGTTACAGTGAAGAGCCGGTTCAATGACCGCCGGCCATCGATTGACGCTTGGTCAACGGCACATATTCGGTTTGCGGCAGGTAATCATTGCCGTGAGCCAGCGGCGACGAGTATTCGTACGGGCCGTGATAGCACACCGGCGGGATATCGAAGTTGCCGTGTCCCGGGGGCGACGGCGTCGTCCATTCGAGGCCGTTCGCGTTCCATGGGTTCCGACCGCAGCGCTTGCCAACGAACATGCTGCCGAAAAAGTTTGCGAGCAGGATGAACTGGGCAAACCCCATGACAATTGCCGCGATGGTCATGAACTGATTCAGCGACAACAGGTGTTCGAGATACGGGAAGTGGTACGGGTCCGCATAACGCCGCGGAAAACCGGCCACGCCGAGCAAGTGCATCGGGAAGAACGTGCAATTGAACGCGACGAACGTCAGCACGAAGTGAATCTTGCCGAGCGTGTCGTTCATCATGCGGCCGAACATCTTGGGGAACCAGAACTGAATCGCGCCGAAGCAGCCGAACAGCGTGGCCCCGAAGAGCACGTAGTGGAAGTGCGCGACGATGAAGTAGGTATCGTGGATATAGATGTCGACGGGAACCGCGGCCATGAAGATGCCGGACAGACCGCCGATGATGAACATCGACACGAACGCGATGCAGTTCAGCATGACGGCATTGAACTGCAATCGGCCGCCCCACATGGTTCCCAGCCAGTTGAACGTCTTCACCGCGGACGGGAGCGCGATCAGAATCGTGGAGACCATGAACGTCATCCCCAAGGCCGGATTCATCCCCGAGGTAAACATGTGGTGGCCCCACACGATGAAGCCCAGGCCGGCGATTGCGGCGAGCGAGTAAACCATCGGCTTGTAACCGAAGATCGGCTTGCGACTCATGCACGCCAGCATGTCGGACACCATGCCCATCGCGGGGAGCAGCATGATGTACACAGCGGGATGGCTGTAGAACCAGAAGAGGTGCTGCCACAGCAGCGGCTGCCCGCCGCCGATCGTCGGCGCGGCGTTGTTGACCACCACGCCTGACGGAATGAAGAAGCATGTGCCCAGCGTCCGGTCGGCAACCAGCATGAAGCCCGCAGCGGTGAGCACCGGCAACGCGAAGGCCTGCAGAATCGCCGTGATGAACATCGACCAGATCGTCAGCGGCATGCGGAACAGCGTCATCCCGGGAGCACGCATGTTGATGATCGTCGTCATGTAGTTGACGGAGCCCATCATGGACGACACGCCGATGAGCGTCAGCCCGATCAGCCACAATGTTTGTGCTAATCCCGATCCCGGCGCCGCCTCAGCCAGCGCGGAGAGCAGCGGGTAGCTCGTCCATCCGTTCCCCGGTCCGCCGCCAAAGAAGAAGCTCGCACCGAAGCACGCGATTGCCGGCCACATGAACCAGTAACTGAGCATGTTCAATGTCGGAAACGCCATGTCATCCGCGCCGATCTGCAGCGGGATCAGGAAGTTCCCGAACGCCCCGGCGAGAATCGGAATGATCACGAGGAAGATCATCACCGATGCGTGCATGGTGACGAGCATCGTGTAGGTTTCCGGCGCGATCTGTCCGCCGTCCGCCTTAAAGACGGTGTCGCCGAGGATCGGCATCCGCTCCCACGGAAACGCCAGTTGCCATCGCACGCCGAGCGCGAGCGCTCCGCCCACCATGAGCATCAGCAGCGTCGTGATGAGGAACTGCAGACCGATAACCTTGTGGTCGACGGAGAACGTCGGCAACTGCCACAGCAACGACAGCGGTGCCGGTTCGGCATGCCCGTGTCCGTGCCCATGATCATGGCTGTGCGGATCGTGTCCACCCGCATCGGGATGGCCAACGTCTGGAGTGATTGTGCTCACTTTCGAACCTTTATGCTGACTTCAACGTCGCACCGTCAAAGACACTTCGGGCTGTGACGGGGAACGCTGATCGACTGTTGGATTACTCGCCGCCCGCGTTCGCTGCCACCGCCGGAGTTTTGGGGATGCCGTCGTACGACTGTTCTTCCGCCACGCGGACTTTCCACGCTTCAAATTCTTCCGCCGAGCTGGCGACGACCTGGGCCTTCATCTTGTAGTGGCCCCAGCCGCACAGCTCCGCACAGGTCATGTCATAGGTGCCGGTGTCCGTGACCTCGAACCAGACGGGAATGACCAGACCGGGCACGGCATCCTGCTTGACCCGCAGCCCGGGGACGAAGATCGCGTGCTGGACGTCGTCGGTCCGCAGATTGATCGACACCGGCTGACCGGCCGGAACGCGGATGTCGTTCACCGTGTAGACGTCATCCGGCTGCGGACGCGGTTGCAGTGTCTTGCCCGGAGCCGGATAACGGATCCGCCACTCAAACTGCCGGGCGGTGACTTCGGCAACAGCGGCGGTATTCTTCGGGAAGTAAGCCTTGATGCGGTAGTTGCGCCAGACATCCATCTGGTAGAGCGCGATGAAGAGCAGAATGCCCGACGGCACGATCGTCCAGATCACTTCCAGAGCGTGGCTGCCGTGGGAGAACCAGACCTTGTCATCCTGTCGGATCGCCGCGCCGCGCCAGAGCACATAGCCCAGCGCGATGTGGGTGCCGATGTAGGTCACCGTGACGATGATCAGAATCAGGTAGAAAAGGTCGTCGATCTTCTTCCCGAGGGTGGTGTGGGCCTGGCCATCACCGGGGAACCAGTAGCCGTACGACGGAGCAATGGCCGTGAAAGCCACGGTCACTACCGCCGCCAACATAAAGAAAATGGCCCAGAATCGACCTGCCACGGGAACGTCCCTTATTTCGTGCTTGAGCGGGAGCTGGAGAGCGCCCGGTCATGATCTTACTTGCTGACCGATTCGGTTGACGCCATGTGCGGAGCATTCGCCGGCTTGGTCGACGGCGTCTGCTCTTCGTATGGCAGACTCATCACGTAATTCACCACGTCCCAGATGTCGTTGTCTTTCAGCACGGTGCCGCCGAACGCGGGCATCGGGGTTCCCTTGATTCCGGCATAGATCCGGCAGAAGACATCAATCGGGCGACGGCCACCGCGATACTGACCGCGGGTGAGATCACGCGGCGGGAGTGGATTGCCCCAGGTATCGTGCAGTCCGCGCTTGGCATACGTCTCGTTGGAACCGGGCTTCTTCCAGAAGTCCTCCACTGCGCCGCCGTTGCCCCGTCCCTTCATGCCGTGGCAGGTGTAGCACTTGGCTTTGTCGGACAGATACAGCAGGCGACCGCGTTCGCGTGATGCGGCGTCGTCCGGCACTCGCGCGACGGTTGGAACAATCGTGCTTGCCGGGTCATCGCCCCGCTTCCAGCCGTCGGCGACGAAGTCCGCCGTGTCATTCACCGTGCCGGGGAACTCGTCGGCCAGGTACGTCTTCAGCTCTTCCTCGGCGGCCTTCCGCAACTGCGG
>DASRYX010000565.1:0-9861 GCA_035686985.1 Planctomycetaceae bacterium
CTCTAGAATCGAAGAGGTCTCGGAGGACCTCCGACAATCGGACCGCCGGCGTCGCCGAACGGTCTCCCGCCTGGGGAAGGAACACGCACCATGGCCTCTGCCATTTTGAATCGGTTTGCCCGCCTCACAATCGTGACGCTGTGGCTGGGGTTCGCTGGCCAGCTTATCGCGGCCCCCGATTTTCGCCGGCAGGAAGCCGATGACGCGATCGCGCCGCTCGTCCCCGCGAAGCCCCGTACGCCGGAAGAGCAGAAGCGGATTGAGGCCGCAGCGCACTTCGCCACCGGCCGGCTGCTCGAAACCCGCAACGAACTCCGCCGCGCGCTCGAACAATACCGCAAGGCGATTGAACTCGATCCGAGAGCTGTCGAGGCATACCGGGCGCTCGTCCCGCTGGCAATGCAGCTTGATCAATCCGAAGACGCGGTGCGGCTCGCGCTGAAAGCCGTCGAGCTCGATCCGGACGATTATGAACTCCTGATGCGGATCGGTGTCGAGTTCTCCCGACAGCGCGACTTCGCGCTCGGCCTCAAATACCTCGAGCAGGCGATCAAGTCGCCGCGTCTGAAACATGACACGCCCTCGTTCGTCATGCTGAATGTTGAGCTCGGCGTCTTGTACTACGCCTCGAAGCAGACCGAGAAAGCCGCCGATGCGTACGCCATCATTTTCCAGGCGGTGAAGGACCCGGAAAAGTTCGGGATGGAGTTCCGCACCCGCGGGGCAATGCTGAATGATCCCCGCACGAACTACGAACGCATCGGGCAGGTTCTTCTGGACGGCGGCCGCCTGGAACTCGCCTCTGAGGCATTCGAGCTGGCCGCGAAATCGAGCAAGAACGCTGCGGGAAACCTGACGTACAACCGCGCGCGAATTTTGCTCCTGTCGAACAAACCCGAGGCCGCGCTGGAAGAACTGCAGAAGTATTTCAACGAACAACGGCAGTCGAAAGGCCGCGACGCCTACCAGTTGCTCGCCGATGTCCTCGCGAAGCTTAACCGCAGCGATGAACTGATTGGTCGCCTCGAAGAACTCGCGGAGAAAGATTCCAAGAATAACGGGTTACAGTTCTTCTTTGCCGAATCGTTGATGGCAGCGGGGGAACTCGAGCGGGCCAAGACGGTGTATGAAGCCGCCCTCAAACGCGGTGGCGATTCGGTCGGCTACCTCGGTCTGGCCGGCGTGCTGCGGCGGATGAAGCGGGCCGATGAACTGCTCGATGTCCTCGGCCGCGGGTTGGAAAAAATCGGCCCCGAAGCGATGGAACAACTCGATGTCGAGTTGAAAGCCGTCGTCGCCGATGCGGCCCTGTTCGACGGGTTGGTCACCGCTGGTCGCGCTCAAGCGGCAGCGATGCCACCAACGCTGACCTTCGAAGAAGGTTACCTGCTGGCCAAGCTGGCGTCGGAACTCGACCGCGTCGATCAGGCGCTCGAGTTCTACAAGCTCGCCATCAGCAAGGAAAAAGAACGTGCCCCGCTGGCGTACAAGGAGATGTGCGAATTGCTCATGGAAAAAGAGCGATACGCGGACGCCGCGGCGGCGTACGACGAAGTCCTGAAACTGCGCTTGCCGCAGGAGCTCAAGTTCTCGTTTCTCATCAACCTGACGCAGGCCCGCGAACTGGCGGACGACACCGCCGGTGCCCTCGCCGCGGTCGCGGAAGCGCGAAAGAGCTTCCCTGGTCAACCGGCGTTCGACTTTCAGGAAGCGTGGATTTACTACCACAGCCGCCAGTACGACAAAGCGGTCCCGCTCTTTGAACAACTCATCAAAGATCACGCTGAGAATAAACTCATTCTGCGGCGGTGCCAGTTCAGTCTGTCGAACATCCACGTCTTGAAGGGCGAAATCCGCAAGGGCGAAGAGATTTTGGAGCAGGTTCTCGCCGAACAGCCGGAAGACCCCGCGGTCAACAACGACCTCGGTTATCTTTACGCGGATCAGGGGAAGGACCTGCCCAAAGCCGAATCGATGATCCGCAAGGCTGTTGCCGCAGAACCGGAGAACGCGGCCTATCTCGACAGCCTCGGCTGGGTCCTCTTCAAGCAGGGCAAGTTCAAGGAAGCCCTGGAACCGCTGGAAAAAGCGACGAAGAAGCGACAGGGGGGCGACGGCACGATCTGGGATCACCTCGGCGACTGCTATCACGCGTTGACGCGCACCGCTGAAGCGGTCGACTGCTGGAAGAAAGCCCTCGCGGATGCCGAGAAAGAAAAGCATCCCGATACGAAGTTGATCGAAAAGATCAAGCAGAAGTTGAAAGATCACGGCGGTAAAGCGGCAACTCCGAAGCCCGCCGCTGAGGGTAATCCGTAACCGTCTCCCATCCTCTTCATTGACTCTGTGAGTACCGAGCGCAGCTTATGGCTGGACATTCCCACTGGGCCAACATCGCCATCAAGAAGGGGGCGGTCGACAAGAAGCGCGGCAAGCTCTTCGGCAAGCTCGCACGGCTAATTATTGTCGCGGCGAAGCGCGGCGGCGACCCGGCCGCGAACCTCGCATTACGATATGCCATTGATCGTGCCAAAAAGGCTAGTATGCCGAATGACACCATCGAAAAGGCCGTCAAGAAAGGCACCGGTGAGCTCGCGACGGAGTCGTTTGACGAAGTCCTTTATGAGGGTTACGGCCCCGGCGGCGTCGCTGTGCTTTGTGAAATTCTGACGGACAATCGTAACCGGACAGCGGGCGAAGTTCGTCGACTGTTTGAACATCACGGCGGGAACCTCGGCAGCACGGGCTGTGTGGCGTGGATGTTCGAACGCCGCGGCATCTTCCAGATCGCGAAAAAGAGCATCAACGAAGACAAGCTGTTCGAAGTCGTTCTTGAAGCCGGTGCCACCGATGTGTTGCCTGAGGGTGATTTCTTTGAAGTCCATTGCCCGCCGGACGCGTACCAGGCGGTGACCTCGGCCCTGGAAACCGCCAAGATTGCGACCGAGTCGGCCGAGTTTCGCCGCGTCCCCGCCAACACGGTCGAACTCGACGGCGATGCCGCGCGGACGATGCTCAAGCTGCTGGATGCGCTGGAAGATCACGACGATGTGCAGGCCGTCACCGCGAACTTCAGCATGTCCGATGCACTGATGGCGGAACTCGCCGCCGGGTAACCCAGTCTCCACGATGGATGCCCGAAGCCCGGCATTTCCGTAATGCCGGGCTTCTGCCTTTCCGAACCGCCCCACACCAACCATCAACGACCGACTTTCATGTCCACCTACGACTACGACATCGCCGTGATTGGCGCCGGACACGCCGGTTGCGAAGCCGCACTGGCAGCAGCACGGCTTGGTGCGAAGACCGTGCTGATCACGATGAACTGCGATACCGTCGGGCAGATGAGCTGCAACCCGGCGATCGGCGGCGTGGCGAAGGGGCAGATTGTCCGCGAGATTGATGCTCTCGGCGGCGAGATGGGCCGCGTGATCGATGCCACGGGCATTCAGTTTCGCATGCTCAACCGCAGCAAAGGGGCCGCAATGCACAGCCCCCGCGCTCAGGCCGACAAGAAGGCGTATCAGTTCGAGATGAAGCGCCGCATCGAGGATCAGGTGAACCTCACCCTGCGGCAGGAGATGGTCGAAGGGTTGATGGTCGAAGGTCGAGGGTCGAAGGTTGAGGGGCAGAATGAAGAAGGAACGCCATCTTCTCCGACTCTCAACTCTCAACCCTCAACTCTCAACCTTCCACACATCACCGGCGTGAAGGTCCGCGGCGACGCGATCTACCGCTGTCGCGCGGTGGTCATCACGACGGGTACGTTTCTCCAGGCCATCATGCACACCGGGGAAACAAAGACCCCCGGCGGACGCGCGGGCGACGGTACCACCGGGACAATGTCCGATTCGTTGCGGGAACTCGGTTTCGAGCTGCACCGCTTTAAGACCGGAACCCCGTGCCGACTGAATGGCCGCAAGATTGACTTCAGCGCCTGCACGGAACAGCCGGGCGATGAAGACCCGGTCCCGTTTTCGTTTCTCACGGAGCGGATCACCGCGCCGCAGATGTCGTGCTGGCTGACGGAAACCAACTCGCATGTGCATGACGTCATCCGCGCGAATCTGCACCGCGCGCCGATGTACAGCGGGCAGATCCAATCCACTGGACCACGGTATTGTCCGTCGATCGAAGACAAGGTAGTGCGCTTCGCGGAGCGGTCGAGCCACCATATCTTCCTGGAACCCGAGGGCCGCAACACCTGGGAATATTACTGCAACGGGATTTCGACCAGCCTGCCGCGCGACGTGCAGGATGAGATGGTCCGCTCGATTCGCGGTCTCGAACGGGCCGAAATCATGCGGTACGGCTACGCCGTCGAGTACGACTTCGCGCCGCCGACGCAATTGCGGCGCACCCTCGAGACCAAGCGCGTCGCCGGCCTGTACTTCGCCGGGCAGATCAACGGCACGACCGGCTACGAAGAAGCCGCGGGGCAGGGACTTATCGCCGGTGTCAACGCCGCGCTTAAACTCCGTGGCGACGAACCGCTGGTGATCGATCGCAGCCAGGCTTACCTCGGCGTGCTGATTGACGATCTGGTCACCAAAGGCGTTGACGAACCGTACCGCATGTTTACCTCGCGGGCGGAATATCGACTTCTGTTGCGGCACGACAATGCCGATCGGCGATTGACTCCGCTCGGCCGGCGGATCGGTCTCGTCACTGAAGACCGCTGGCGTCAGTTCGAACAACACGAGGCCGACATCACGCGGGCCGCCGACTGGCTGCAGTCGAACCGTCATCAAGGCCCGACCCTGGAAGAATGGTTGCGGCGGCCGGAAATCGACTGGTCCGGCTTGCTCGCCCTCGCGCCGGCCCTCGCCGAGTGGAATCTATCGCCACGGGCGGCCGAGCAGGTCGTGATCGAGACGAAGTACGCCGGTTACATTCGTCGGCAAGCGTCCGAGATCGAACGCCAGGACAAGATTCAGGCGATCGAGATCCCGTCGACGTTCAACTACGTCGCTGTCCCACAATTGCGCAAGGAAGCGAAGGATAAGTTGACTCGCGTCCGACCGACGGACCTGGGTCAAGCAGGCCGCATCAGCGGTATCACCCCCGCCGATCTCACCGTCTTACTGCTCTACTTGCGCGAGCCAGACCGCCTGACTTCGCCACAAGCGGATTGAACTGTCTCCAGCATCGATGCGTGACGATCGCACCTAGGCGAGGTTAGCGACTCTACGAAGTTTTTTCACGGGATCTGATCTCCGTGTGGGATTATCGCCGCTCTCCGATTTTCCCATTCTCCCTAACTCGTAGTGACAAATTGCATTACGGTTGAGGCGGTGACCTGTCCCGGCGGCGGCTTGTGGGGAATTCTAACGAAGCAAAACAATGTTGACCGATCTGAAAGACTGGCTACAATCGGAATATCTGGCAGAATCGGTAATCTCAGCACATTCGGATGATCAGTAGAGACAGGCTTTAACAACGGTAGGCTGGTTAATCCTGATGGCTGCACAACTCAAACATCATTGATTGGTTCCAAGACCAACCCGTCGGGGGGTCGCTACTGCATCGGACGCAGTGGACGACTCAAGGATTCGACCTGAGACCCGGGACCAGGTCGCTGCAAGGATGGTGAAATCCATGAAAACAGTTTTCACGACGGGCGAAGCCGCGAAGATCTGCAAAGTGAGCCAGCAGACGATCATTCGCTGCTTCGATTCCGGACAGCTGAAAGGCTTTCGCGTCCCGGGTTCGCGGTTCCGCCGCATCCCGCGCGATGTGCTGTACAAGTTCATGAAAGAAAACGGCATCCCCACGGATGCGCTCGAAAGCGGCCGCCGCAAAGCGCTCGTCGTCGATGATGATGAGGAACTCGTCGAACTGATTCGCGATGCGCTCGAAGCCGATGGTCGCTTTGAAGTTCGCGTGGCGAACAACGGCTTTGATGCCGGGATGATGGTGAAAGAATATCGTCCCGATATCCTCGTTCTCGATGTGATGCTGCCGGACATCAACGGCAAGGAAGTCTGTCAGCGCGTGCGGATGGATTCCGCGCTCGACGACACGAAAATCATCTGCATCTCCGGCATGGTGGAAGCAGACAAGATTCAGGAACTGAAAGACGCCGGGGCGAACGAATTCGTACAGAAGCCGTTCGAAATTGAAACGCTGATGGAACGCATGTGCCATCTGCTCGATGTCGAACCGGTGGAAGCGTAGCGCGATGGCGTCTGCAGACGATGCTCAATCCCAGGACTCGACAACCGCGTGGTTGCCGAGTCCTGAGCGTTTGGAAGTCCTCGCGGAATTCGCGGCCGGGGCCGGGCACGAGATCAACAATCCGCTCGCGACGATCATCGGGCGTGCGCAGCAATTGCTGCGTGACGAAACCAATCCGCAGCGCCGGCAGTCACTCGCGATCATCGCCACCCAGGCGTATCGCGTGCGGGACATGATCGGCGATGTGATGACGTTCGCGCGGCCCCCGACACCGCAGCGGAGTGTCTTCGATGCGGCGGCGCAGATCCGGACCATCGCTGAACGACTGCAGGAACCGCTGACCGCCGGGTCGTGCGAACTAGCGGTTACCGGGTCGAGTGCTGCCCGGATCGATGCTGATTCATCGCAGTTTGCGGTGGTCATCAGCGAACTCATTCGCAATGCGATCACGGCACTGCAGCCCGACGGGGGAACGATCACCGTCACCGTCTCCACGGCGGAGCGGGGTGTGGAGGTTGCCGTCACCGACCACGGAAAAGGGTTCACCTCGACTGAGCGCGAACACGCGTTCGATCCATTTTTCTCCGGTCGCCAGGCCGGGCGCGGACTCGGGTTCGGTCTCTGCAAGGCCGCTCGAATCGTGCATCTGCATGGCGGCGCGGTCTTAATCCATTCGCCGCCGGGCGGTCCGACGACGATCACCACACAGTGGCCGTCCGTTTAGACGCGACCCGGAGGGGAGCGCGTTACGCTTCGAACGAGCGCTCCCCTCCGGGTCGCGGCTAAACATCCATCTGTATCGATTATGCTGGCCGTAGTGTCGCCGGTGAATCCGCGCCGTGTCGCCGGTCGACGGAATCCAAAGCGGCCGCGCGGTATCATCGGGGTGCGGTCAAAGTCCGCGCACTCGTCCCATTTTGTTGAACGGCATCCATGCACAGCCAGGCCAAGCTCCGCGGCATCTTCACCCCGAACATCGTCCCGCTGGATGACCGGGGCGACATCAACGAACGCGAATTGCGGCGGTATGTCGACTGGCTGATCGCAAAGGGCGTCCACGGGCTGTATCCCAACGGCAGCACGGGTGAGTTCACGCGTTTCACCGCCGAAGAGCGCGTCCGCATCATGGAAATCATCTGCGATCAGGTGAACGGTCGCATCCCGGTGCTCGCCGGGGCCGCGGAAGCCAACGTGAAGGAAACCGTCCGGGCGTGTGAGACGTATTACGAACTTGGTGCGGCGGCCGTGGCAATCGTCGCCCCGTACTATTACAAGCTAAGCCCGCGCGCGGTGTACGCCTATTTCAAAGAGATCGCCGACAACACGCCGATCGATGTCACGCTCTACAATATCCCAATGTTCGCCAGCCCGATCGACGTCCCGACGGTGGCGCGGCTGGCGGAAGAATGCCCGAAAGTCGTGGGCATCAAAGATTCATCGGGCGACATCCCGAACATGATCCGCATGATTCAAGCCGTGCGGCCGAGCCGACCGGATTTCAGTTTTCTCACCGGTTGGGACGCCGCGCTCATGCCGATGATTCTGATCGGCGCCGACGGCGGCACCAACGCCAGCTCGGGTGTTGTCCCGGAACTGCTCGTCAAACTGTATGAACTGACGCTCGCCGAACGAATCACCGAAGCCCGCGAGCTGCAATACGAAATTGTGACGCTGTTCGATGCGATGATTTACTGCTCGGGCGAGTTCCCCGACGGCTTCCGCACCGCGGTTCGGTTGCGTGGCTTTGAAACCGGGGCGGGGCGGCAACCCCTCTCGGAAGATCAGCAGCGTGAAGTCGTGAAGCTCGCGGACAAGCTGCAATGCCTGCTTGCACAGTACGGTTTCACCGATGAACCCGACTGCGGCTGCCCGCTGCCCAACGCCAACCCGCAAGCCGCCGACATCGCAAAGATCGTGGAAGCCGTCGTGAGCGAACTCAAACAGCGCGGCGTGAAGTCGTGACACTTGCGCTTTGCAGACGTGAAGATTGGCGTTCCCTTCGTGATCTGCAAAGCGCCAGCCAAGTCGAAATCAGTACTTCTTGTCTTTCTTATCGGCCTTAGCTTTGCGTTTTTCCTTGAGCGTCATCGCCGCTTTCTTCTGTGGTTCTTTTCGGCCCTTATCGCTTTTGCCGCTTTCTGCCATGGCGAACTTCCTTTGATCGAGCGTTACGATTTCTCAATGGCGAATGTTGGATGCCATGTCTTGATTATGAGTGGCGACCGTCATTGCGTCAAAGGCGATTGTTGATGTTATGGTCCGCCAGGCGTCAACCATCTGGTCCGTGGTAGAATCAGTCTGAGGCAGACTGATTCTACCGAAAGCATCATGACCGGACGCACACTGGCGATTGGCGATGTTCACGGCTGCGACTTGGCGTTGCGGACGCTCATTGGCCTGATCGCGCCCACGCAGTCCGATACTGTCGTGTTACTGGGCGATCTCGTCGATCGCGGTCCGGACACCGCCGACGTGATCGAACAGGTCTTGCGGTTGCAGAGCCGTTGCCGCGTCATCCTCATTCTGGGCAATCATGAAGAGATGATGCTGCAGGCCCTCGACGGCCAGGGCTGGTTCATGTGGATGCAGTGCGGCGGCGACGAAGCCCTCGAAAGCTACGGCGGTGATCCGACGGCCATTCCCGAGCGCCACCGCGACCTGCTGGAATCGGCTCTCGACTACTGGGAGACGCCCGACACTATCTTCGTCCACGCAAACCTTGAGCACGGCATCGCGCTGAGCGACCAGCATGCCGTCTGTTTGCGGTGGACGCATCTCAGCGGCACCGAACGACCGTTCGATCCGGCACGCCGCGTGATCTGCGGGCACACGCCGCAATCAAACGGTCTGCCGCTGATCATGCCGGGTTGGGTGTGCATCGACACTGACTGTCAGCGCGGCGGCTGGCTGACGTGTCTGGATGTCTGCAGCAATGTGGTTTACCAGGCGAGTCAGAGCGGCGAGACACGCTCATTCCCGCTGGGATACCCGGAGCGCTCTTGAAACGAACGAGACTACAGCAGGATCTCGATGATCAGCTCGAAAAAGAAGAAAATCGATTCGAGGAGCGTCTCGAAAACGAGTTCAAAGAGGAGTTCGATCAAGCCGTCCCAAAGATCGAACAGCCCGGCGGACATGCCATTCGAGGCAACAGACGAAAACAGCGTGAGCATGCGGTGGCCCTTACCGAAGACAACACAGTTTGCGTAAAACGCCAAAATCCGTGGCGACGGCGGAGAAATTACGCAATCTGCATAAACGGCGTCAACAGCAAAGACGGGTAAACTGCAAAATTCAGAACTACCGGAATAATAGAATTACTCTGTTGGAAGTCCCAGAAGCTCTTCTTCCTCTTCAAGAATGATCGGGCCCCTCGGTGTAACCATCAGCAGGGCCGTGGTGGGCTGCTTTTCTTCCACTTCCTCCACGACGATGACGCGGGCGGTCACGAGCACCAGCCGTTCTTCCGCATCGGCCGCCGGGGGAATAACGCCGCCGGATTTCGGTGCGTCGAACCGCAGCACGGCGGTGCGCCCCGAGTGAAGTTTCACCGATTGAACCGCCGCGATCACATCCAGGTTCTTTTCCCGTCCTTCGACCACTTTCAGGCTGACCGAGCGCCGATCCGTGGAGACCGTGGCGTGGGCTTGAACAACTCGGCTGTCAGCTCCGCCGGTCGACACC
>DASRYX010000566.1:0-9969 GCA_035686985.1 Planctomycetaceae bacterium
CCGCGGCTCAAACACGGCGGTGAAAATCGCATTGTGACCACCCAGCGAGTGACCGATCACGCCGATGCGCTCGGCATCAACTTCTTCCAGCGACGACAGCAGGTCGACGGCGCGAATGTTGTCCCACGCGGCTTTCATCGATCCGCTGGCATATTGCGGATTCGCCGCGAAATCGTAGGGATGTTCACCGAACGAGGGGTAATCCGGCGACAACGTGACATACCCACGCTCGGCGAGTTCCTTCGCATAATGCATGCTCGGCAAGCCGCCGCGGCCGACGGGTTCGTCCTTGCCAAGGTTCGTTGTCTGATGCAGACATAACATCGCCGGCCGTTTTTTTTCCTTTGCGGCATCAGGGATCAGCAGCCATGCGGTGACTTTGTCGAACCCATCGCTCTGGTAACGGATCTTGCGATATGTGACCGACCCCAGATGTTCCTCACTCAACGTTTCGACACCCAGCGCCATACGATCAACCGCACTGGGGAGCGGCCCCATTACTCGTTCAAGATGGGCGCGGATGTGATCCCGTCGACGTGCCCAATCGTCGCGCGTCTGGACGGGATGGGCCTTGCCGACATCGGAACGATACGTCAGCAACTCGTGCTGGTCGGGGTAATCGGGCGGCGCTGGTCGCAGCTCGAACCGTCCGACCGGATAACCCCGTTCATATGAGATAACAAAGTCACCATTCGTCGTCGGATAACGGACTTTCGCGTCAGCCCAGTCGAAATCCGTCTTGCGCGACGGGACTTCCGCCGTGTGCGGGAAATACTCTTTCACCATCTTCGTAGCGATCTTGGTGCGGTTGCCGAGCGGATGCCCGGCGCTGGTGAAGACCGTGCCGTCCAACTGTGCTTTGCCGATGAATCGCGGCTCCACCGCAAATTCGGCCGCTTGAAGATTCGCCACAAGTTCCTGGGCGTCCGCGAAGGGACAGGTGGCGTCCTGTTCGCCATGGACGATCACCATCTTCGTGTTGTTTCCCAGCGACTTCGTGACGCTGAGGTGTTGCGGATGGCCGACAAAGCGCAGTTCCTGTTCATCGACCGAGAGAAAATTCTTGCTCTGCGGATCACGGCTGTAGCGGGCATTGAGAGAGCTGCCGCCGGGGAGGTTGAACGCGATGTCGTGACTGAGTTTCTTCATGCCGCACATGTCGACGATGCAGGCGAACGTCCGCGGCGCAAGTTTGTTGCACATCAGCGTGACGTTGCCGCCGCCCGATCCTCCGGTCGCAAAGATGCGGCCGCGGGCGAACGGGACCTTGGCCTGATCGAGACCGTGCACTGTGAACCACAACGCGCGGAGCGCATCGAGCGCTTGCAGATAGCCGAAGTCATACGGTTCCGGTGCTTCGACCGAATCGCGTTTACCGCTCTGCAGATAGTTCACACAGAGCGCAACGACGTTGAGTTCATTGGCGAGCGTCTGCGGATCGGCGGTGCCGACGCAATCTTCGCCGCCCCAGTTGTGCAGGCTGAGCATCACCCCGGTGTCCGTGCTCACCTTCGCACGGTCGCCACCAGGGAAAAAGACTTTCACGCGCACGCTGCGCGGGCCGGGTTGCTGGGGCCATTCCTGAGCTGGGATTTCGAGCGTGGCGTTTTTCTCGGGAAACGCCGGCCACTCAGGCTCTTCCGCCCCGGCGTATGCCGCGCATCCCCAGACGAGCAAACCGAACAGATTTCGCAACATCGGGCCGGACCTCCCGCGTGCGGTTCTACCGCAGTGAGGACAGTCATGTCCACTTCGCACGGGCAGAGTAGGCATCGACAGCAGTTCAAGGTAGAACGAAGCGACAAACTGACGCGGGCCTTTTCCCCACTGCGATGTGATCGTGACCGACCCGGACATGGCCTCTGCCGAAATCCCGTCCCTCGAAATGCAGACGGTTCGCGAGGCATTTCTCCAGGCCTGGAGCATCGAACCCCCGGCCGAGCTGCGACGGTTCGTGCAACCCCTCACGGGGACGCTGCGCGTCGCGGTGTTGCTGGAATTGGTCGCCCTCGATCTGCACGAACGCTGGCCGCGCAAAATGGGACGCCGGCTCGAGGATTACATCGGCGACTTTCCCGAACTGAGCCACCACCTCACGCCGGAACTGCTGAAAGCGGAGTTTCATGCGCGGCAACGGGCCGGGGACGCCGTCTCGCCGACGGAATATCTTCTCCGCTTCCCCGAACAATGGTCGATGCTGTCGAGTGACCTGCAGAATGATCCGCTCGCACAGACCACGGTTCCGGCGAGCACCGCCGTCGCCGCAGTGACCTCGATGCTGCAGCCGGGCGAGATCATTGACGATTTCGACCTGCTGCTGCGCGTCGGTCGTGGTGCGTTCGCCACCGTCTTCCTCGCCCGGCAACGGTCGTTGCAGCGTCTTGTCGCCGTGAAGATCTCCGCGGATGAAGGGACCGAGCCGCAAACGCTCGCGCAGCTGGATCACGACAACATCATCCGCGTCTATGACCAGCGGTGTCTCGAAGACCGCGGCCTGCGGCTCCTCTACATGCAGTACGCCGCGGGGGGCACGCTCGCGGGTGTGATCCAGGCGTTGAAGGGAGTGCCGCGCGAAGAGTGGTCGGGGCGGGCTTACCTGCGGGCGATCGATCGTCACCTCGAAGAGAAAGGCGAAACGCCCCCGGCGGAATCCGCGCTGCGACGGCAACTCGTGTCGATGCACTGGCCGCAACTGGTCTGCTGGATCGGCGTGCAGATCGCGGGAGCGCTGGATTACGCTCATCGCCGCGATGTGCTGCATCGCGACCTGAAACCGGCGAATATTCTGCTCACCGCGGAAGGCCTGCCGAAGCTCGCCGACTTCAACATCAGCTTCGCCGCGCAGCTGGAAGGCACATCGCCCGAGCAGCAGTTCGGCGGCAGTGTCGCTTACATGTCGCCAGAGCAACTCGAAGCGTGCAACCCGCGCCACAAGCGCGAGGCCGGCAGCCTCGATGGTCGCAGCGATCTGTACTCGCTGGGGATTGTGCTGTGGGAACTCCTCATTGGCGAACGCCCGTTCCACGATCCCGAAGGCGATGCCCGGTGGGGAACGCGCCTCGAACAGATGACCGCCGAACGGCAGGGCGGTCCCGACTTTGCCCGTCTTCCCCCACTCGTGCAGGATTCAGCGCCCGGACTGGATGATGTGCTGCGGCGATGTTTGGCGTCACAACCTTCCGAGCGCTACGCCACCGGTCGTACTCTCAGCTTCGCCTTGGAATCGTGCCTGCAGCCGGACTTGCACCGCTTGCTCACCGGGCCGAATCAGGGTTGGAAGCGGCTGGCCCGCCGCGCGCCGTTGTGGTCGGTGATCATCGCGACCATTGCCCCGAACGCGGTCGCCGCGGTCTTCAATTTCCTTTACAACTACGGCGAAATTCAGCGTCGTATCCCCGATGCCGAAGCCACGTTTCTGAACATCAAAACGGTGGTGAACTGGGTCGCCTTTCCGGTCGGCGCGTTGAGTGCCGGATGGCTCGCCGGATCGGTCGCGAAAGCCACGCATGTTGATCGAGCCCAGTCGTTCACCCCGGGAAGCATGGTCGCGCAGCGCCGGCGGTGCCTGGAACTCGGTCATCTGGCGGCGATGGTGAGCATCACCTTGTGGACGATGGCCGGCCCCGCGTATCCGATCTCCCTCCGCATCCTGTATGGCAGCATTCCGCTGGCCGTGTACGTCCACTTCATCGTTTCACTGGCACTGTGCGGACTGATCGCCGCCGCGTACCCCTTCTTCGGCGTGTCTTTGATCGCCGTCCGGAGCTTCTTCCCCACACTGCTCGAATGGGATTCGGTGACGCACTCCGATGTCGCGGCACTGGAACGGCTCGGGCGACAGACGTGGTTGTACCTCGTGCTCGCTGCGTCAGTGCCGATGCTGGCGGTGGTCTGCCTCGTGCTGAGCGGGCAGGATCAGCGCTTCGAGCTCGTCGTCCTCGCCGTCACCGGCATTCTCGGCTTCGGCTTGGCGGTGTCGGCATTCCGCTGGCTGCAACGCGACATTGCGGTCCTCACCGCCGCCCTGTCGCGCGAAGTGCGTTCGTAAGTGGGGAATTCGGCCGGGTGTGCGCTATAATTGAGAATCATGTTCGACTGGCAGACCATCGCTGTGGGACTTTGCGTGCTGGCGGCCGCCGTGTGGCTGGTCCGTGCGCTGTGGCCGCGATCAGCAGCGGCAACACCCGGATGCGGTTCCGGCTGCGGAAGTTGTCCGAACGCGGCCCCGGCCTCATCTTCCGGAACCGACGGGTTCGTCGGTCTCGATGTCCTGCAGCATTCCTCACCCAGTCCGAATGCGCCCAGGGGACCATGACGCGTGGATGACTCCCCGACCGCTTCGGAACCCCCACCGCTGCGACCGTCCGACCGCCGCTTGCAATGGCTGCTTCGGGGGATCGGCGTTCTCGACCTGCTGTCGTTTGCGGCCGTGGTGATGCCGCGCTCGCTGATGGTGGCGATTCACGGTTCGCTGAACATCGGCGAATTATCCAGCGAACCGATCGTCGGTTATCTCGCCCGCACGGCGTCGATGTTCTACGGCTTCACCGGGGTGCTGTTGCTGTTCCTCTCGGCGGATGTCGTCCGGTTTCGCGACGTCATTCGTTTCGTCGCTACCTGTGGCATCGTCGCGGGGATCATCGTGCTGGGCGTCGATCTCGCCGAAGGCATGCCGCTGTGGTGGACGATCCTCGAAGGCCCCTGCTGCGGGCTGCTCGCCGCGACCGTGTGGTGGCTCGCCCGGTGAGCGTCGATTGCGGTTCCTTCTCCCTTGAGGGAGAAGGTGGCCGAAGGCCGAATGAGGGGGCGGGCGTTTGGAGAAGCCCCCTCACCCTAATCCTCAGGGAGAGGGGACCGGAGACGTCACAATTCCGCGGGGTTGATCGCGCGGTGTTCTTTGACGCTCTGATAACACGCTTCGACGAGGGCCATCGTTTTCAGGTTGTCTTCGCCGTCGAGGTTCGCGGGCGTGTTATCTTCGATCGCGCACAGCAGTTCCGCCATGGGGCCTATAAAAGCGTCCGGAAACCAGACTTCGTTCCAACGCGGCGAAAACCACTGGCCGGGATGCCGCGTGGTGGAGTAGTCGAGTGTACTCGGCGTCGGTTCGGGATACTTCGGCCAGCCGATGGTGCCCCGTGCGAGACCTGTGGTGCCTTCGATACGCCAGTGGATGCCGATGTCGCCCGCGGCGCCTTCTTTTGCGGGGCCCGTCCACACGTCGTCCCAGCTCGAGACCCGCAGGCCGTTCGCGTATTCCAGAATGTAGAGACAGATGCCGTCCTGATGTGCGAACTTCGTCCGCGGGTCGGGCCGCACGCTGGCAAACACACGCTCCGGGTCGCCGAACCAGAAACGGAACGTGTCGAGATGGTGGATGCTCATGATCCGCAGGGTGACCCAGCCGAGCCGCGCCTGCCACGGCATCCAGTGCGGAATCGCCCGCATGTCAATCGTCGCAAAGACCGGATCGCCGAGCAGCCCTTGCGATAGCAGCGACTTCGCCGCGCGGACCGACTGGTCGTAGCGCATGTTCTGATTGACGACGAGTCGCACCCCGGCGTCGCGACACAACCGCACGATTTCCCGCGCTTCGGCCAGGTTCATCCCCAACGGTTTCTGCGCGAGAATCCCCCGCACATGATCCGCGTGCTGCACAACCTCCCGCACGACGCTCAACTGCACATCCGGCGGCACCGCAATGTCCACGACGGTGACATCCCGGTCAGCGAGCAATTCGCGATAGTCGCCGTAGACCTTCGGAATGGCGTGCCGCTGGGCGACCTCGGCGGCGTGATCCCGGTTGCGGGACGCGATCGCGACCGGCCGAAACCCCACCTGCCGGTACGCCACGAGGTGGCAATCCGCCATGATGAACCCGCTGCCAATGCACCCAATGCCGGGCGATTTATCCCGCGGCAGGCGCGGCAGGTAATCGAGATTGTCCGGGAAATTGTCCGTCATGATGTGGCTCCAATTCAGCGCCCAGTCGTGCTCTACCGGGGAAAACTGCGACGGAACATGTTACTAAGTCGATGTTTACAGATCATCGCAACTGGCCGATCAGTCTTCCGCAAGCCTTGGGATCCTGCCAAGCGGAAGTGCGGAAAATCTTCTGCGGGGATGACTTGGCGGCGTGAACAGAGTGGTTTATACTGCCCGACCCGCGCGATTGTCGGCGCGGAATATTTCCTGGCATGAAGCGGCGACGGCGAAAACGTCCGGCGGAGGTCTGTGTGGTTAAGTTACGGTTGCGTGAGAACGAGCACATTGCCGAAGCGGTCAAGCGGTTCCGCAAACTGGTCGAGCACGCCGGGATCAAGAAAGAAATGCGTCGTCGGGAATACTACGAAAAGCCGAGCGAAGTGAGCCGCCGGGCCCGTCGCCGCGCCGAACGCCGCACCCGCATGCAACGCCTCGTCGCCGGTGGGGCCTCCCCGGTCTAACCGCGCTGCCGAGAAATTGAACGAATTCACAGCCGACCTTGTGTCGGCTGTTTTCGTTTGTCGAGGAAGATCTTCCGCCGCAATAAGGAGCAGGAGGGCGTAGCAGAAAACGATAGTAGAATTAACCGGAAAGAGACGGACCAGTCGGAACGAGATCACCGTCATTCCCGCGCAGGCGGGAATCCAGCAATCCCAAGTTGCGACCCGACGAAGAGGCGAAGGCACTGGATTCCCTCCTACTCGGGAATGACAATCAGCATCGTCGCATTTACGGGGACCTCCGGATATTCGCTTTGCCGCGCGGGCGCGACCACAGTATGAAACAACCCACCGTCTACATTCTCGCTAGTCAACGGAACGGCACGCTGTACGTTGGAGTTACCAGCGACCTGATTCAGCGAGTCTGGCAGCACAAATACGATGTCGTAGAAGGATTCACGAAGCAGTATGGCGTTCACATGCTGGTTTACTACGAACTTCACGACGACATGGAATACGCAATCCTTCGGGAAAAGCGACTGAAAAAATGGAATCGGTCGTGGAAGCTGCGTCTGATCGAGGAAAGAAATCCTGACTGGAACGACTTGTATGATTCGATCCTCTAATAGGATCCGTTCGCAAGCCGTCTTTCCCGCGGAGGCGGGAATCCAGTGCCTTTACGCCTTTGTCGGAGTTCGCACCGTGGGATCGGTGGATTCCCGCCTGCGCGGGAATGACGTTTAATCGGCGGCGCAGTGATCGTTTCCGTGTTCTCCGTGTCTTCCATACTTCCATTTTTCTTTTTGTGCCTTTTCGTGGCGAACCTCTTCATCCTGTTCGTTGACGTCTCGACGTTCGGCGGACATGCTGCCGGTTCGATGTGGTGAATCGTCATCCCGTGGAGTGTGTCTCATGCGGCGACTGTGTCTGGCAGCCTTGATTGTTCTCACCGGCGGCATGATCGGGATCGCGGCAGAGGTTCGCACGATCGCCGGGACCGGGGAAAAGACCACCAGCGGTGATGGCGGCCCTG
This sequence comes from Planctomycetaceae bacterium, assembly GCA_035686985.1. Classification (GTDB taxonomy): domain Bacteria; phylum Planctomycetota; class Planctomycetia; order Planctomycetales; family Planctomycetaceae; genus DSVQ01. The sequence continues at coordinate 7,459 of DASRYX010000566.1, forward strand.
CCCTGAAAGCTGGCGTGAATGAACCCTTCGGTCTCGACATCGGCCCCGATGGAGCCCTCTACTGGGCGGAGTTCGGCGGCAACGTGATCCGGCGGATGAACCCGGCCGATCAGACCGTCACCATCTACGCCGGTGTCGGCAACAAGGCGGGATATCAGGACGGTGCCGCGAATCAGGCCCTGTTCAATCAGCCGCACGAAATCCGCTTTGATGCAGCGGGGAATCTGTTCATCTCGGACATGCTGACGCAGACGATTCGTCGCATCGACTGGAAGACGAAAGAGGTTTCGACGGTCGCGGGCGTTGGCAACAAATCGGGCTTCTCGGGCGACGACGGCCCGGCGACGAAAGCGCTGTTCGATCTGCCCATTTCGGTCGTACTCGACGGTCCGAAAGGCATGCTGATCTGCGACATCAAAAACCATCGGATTCGCGCGGTCGATCTGATGTCGGGAATCGTGAAGACCGTTGCGGGAACCGGCGAGCGCAAGCCGACGCCCGACGGGGCACCGCTCGCGGGAGCGCCGTTGAATGGTCCGCGCACGCTCGCGGTTGACGCTGATGGAAACGTGATCATCGTGCTGCGCGAAGGCAGCGCGGTCTATCGGTGGGATCGGAAGAAGAACGTGTTGCAACACCTCGCCGGGTCGGGCAAGGCGGGTTACAGCGGCGATGGCGGCGACGCGAAACTCGCGCAGATCAACGGGCCGAAAGGGGTCGCGATTGGTCCCGAGGGCGACATCTATCTCGCGGATACCGAAAGCCATACCATCCGCGCGATCCGCCTGAAAACCGGCGTCATTGAAACCGTCGTGGGGAACGGCCAGAAGGGCGACGGCCCCGATGGCGATCCGAAAAAGTGCCAGCTCAACCGTCCACACGGCGTCTTCTTCGATAAAGAAGGCCACCTTTACATCGGCGACAGCTCGAACAACAAAGTCCGCACAGTGGCGAAGTAGTTGAGACCCGGAAGCCCACGGTTTCCCAACCCTGGGTCTCTTCCTCCCATCAAACAGTTGCCCTCGGCCGCCCCACCGGTGACAATCTGTGTAGTGGTCAACAACGACGCGGAATCCCGGCTCGGGGAACTTCCATGCAACGCATCGCGGTTCGATGGTGGAGTGCGGTCGCGCTGACCGGCTTGGCGTGCGGTTGCGGCAACGGTGAAGCGAACCTGCCGCCACCGGCGAATCCGCCTCAGCCCGTCACCGTCGCTCCCGCTGCCGCGCCGGCGAACCAAGCAGCAGCCCCTGGTGCCACGAAAGCGGCAACGAAGAAAGCGAAAGCCGCCCCGCTGCCGTTTGCGAATGAGAACCCCGCGAACGTTTTCCAAGTGGCAAGCACCGCGGAAACAATGACCACCGAGGTCGCCCCGCGGTTCTTCGAGAACGAAAAGTTCGTCGTCGCCTCGGGTGCTGCGGGAGTTGATTCATCGACCTTCACTGCCGTGGGCAAGCCGCGCGGACAGAACCCGGCTCCTCCGCCCGCCGCCAATTCGTTCAAACTTCCGGACGGCTTTACCGCACTCCCGGACTTCGGCACCAGCGACGACGGTGCGCCGTTGCGAATTCGCTGCACGAAAGATGATTCGCTGATGGCGCTGGTGCCCGCCGGGACCGCGATCGTGGGTTCGGACACCGGCCCGAGTGAATCGCAGCCGTCATTCCAGGTGTTTCTCGATTCGTTCTACATGGACGTGACGGAGATCACGGCGGCCCAGTTTGAGCAGTATCGCGATGATCTGCGGGAGCAGAAAAAGCGGGTGCCGCCTCCCTCGGCGAATGCGAACGCCGGCGACGGCTGGCCGGCGCTCGGCGTCAGCTGGGGGGATGCGCAGAACTACACGCGGTGGGCCGGAAAGGAACTCCCGACGGAAGCGGAGTTCGAGAAAGCCGCCCGCGGTCCCCTCGGATTCCACTCACCGTGGGGCAATGGCCGCTCGGTCTGGGCTTCACCCCGCACGCCGAAAACATTGGTCGCGGTGGGCGTCTACCTCGGCGATCAAAGTCCCTACGGCATCTACGATCTGGCCGGAAACGCCCGGGAATGGACTGCCGATTTTTATCGGCCGAACGCCCATCAGGAAGCCGCGGAACAAGCGGCGACCAAGGCCTTGCGCAACTGGACAGGTCCTAAATCCGCGGCGATGGGAAGCCAGCGCGTCATCAAAGGCGCCGGCGATGACTGGGCGATGTGGCATCGTGCGGCGGCCGATATGTCCGCGACCTTGCCCGATGTGAGCTTCCGTGGGGTGCTGCGGCTGAACGCCCCGAAGTCGACGACAGAAACCGGAACTCCCAAAGCCGGGACGCCCAAAGCAGGAACCCCGAAGGGCGGAACGCCTAAGCCGGGGTTCTGATCGGTGAAGCGATCCGCACGGGTCGCGAAACCGCAAGCGTGGATCACCGCGTTGTCCGTCTTCACCACTGACGATTGACAAGTACCAAACAAACGGGCCCCGGTGTGAAACCGGGGCCGCGAGGAGTCGAGCGTCAATCGGCAGACATGAGA
>DASRYX010000567.1:0-12788 GCA_035686985.1 Planctomycetaceae bacterium
TCCGCCGGTCATCACTCTCAGACCGCCGAGGATTCCCGCGTTTTGATCATCGGAATTGAGCCGTAAGTGACGGCTCCTCCGGCGATTGTTGCTAGAACCTGCAGTCGATCATCGCCGGGCGTGTGATGGAACAGAAACAGATCGGCCAACCCGTGCCGTCGGAGTCGCGGGGCTTCGTAGCCCAGCAATCGCGCCGGATTGCGGCTCGTCATATCGATCGCCGCTTTCCAGCCGACACCGGCGTACTCCCGCACTTTGACGACGCAGACATCGGTTTCCAGCGCCGATCCCGCGAGCAGCTCGCGCTGTCCGGCGACGACAAGCTTGCCGTTATCCAGAATCTCACTGCGACCGAGCGCGCTTTCATAAACGCCGGGCGGACACCCAGCCCAGCCCGCGGCGTCGCACGTCAGCACGACATTCCGCGGCGTCTTCACTTTCACGACGGTCCGCACAATGTTCGCCGGGAGGTGATGACCATCGACGATCAAACTCGACGTGAGCCGGTCGTCGGCGAGCTGTTCCCACAGCGGATTGCGATGCCGGTGCAGCATCGTCGAACAACCGTTGCCCAGATGCGTGCTGAGCGTCGCTCCAGCGTCGACGGCGGCACGGATCTGTTCCGGTGTCGCGGCGGTGTGACCGATGGCGATGACGAGGCCGTTGGTCACTGCCGTGCGAATGAACTCGATGACGCCGTCCTGTTCGGGGGCGACGGTCACCAGTTTGATGCGTCCTCCGGCGGAGTCCTGCAATCGTGAGAATTCGTCCCAATCGGCGCGAACGACGTGCTGCCGGGGATGGGCTCCGCGCGGCCCGTCCTCCGACGAAATGTACGGGCCTTCCAGATGACAGCCCGGCACCATCCGCGCCGTGACCGGGTCTTCTTCACACGCCTGATGGATCGCGCGGAAACCCTTCGCCAGGGCTTCGAACGAATTCGTAATCAGCGTCGGACATAGCCGCGTGACACCGAATCGCAGATACGCCTGCACGGCACGATGGACCTGCTGCGGGGTCAATTCCGAATCACTAAACCACGTGCCGCCGTGACCATTGATCTGCAGATCAAACAACGCCGGCGCAATTATCGGCCACGATTCGAGATCGCCATCGGGCCACACCGGTCGCACCGAAAGAATGCGCTCGCCGCGCATCACGACTTCGATCGGTTCCCCCGTGTCATAACGCCGGCCATGAACAGTGAGCATGTTTCGTCACTTCGCGAAGAAAAGTCGGTCCGCAGATTTCACAGATTAACACAGATTCAAAGAGAAGGGAGCGAGGCGATCACGAAACAGAAGCCACATCCCGCCAACATTTCATCTTCAATTCTTTCCGTGTCGACCGTGGTTCCTCTCTGCTCTCTGAATCTGTGCCCATCTGCGAAATCTGCGGATCGTCTTCGTAACGTCACGGCACGTCAGGATGGCGGGTGTGCCAGTCCGTGCGGGACTGGTACATCATTGCGAGACTCAGCAAACGGTTTTCTTCCAGCGCGCGGCCGACGAGTTGGAAGCCGGTGGGAAGGTTGTCTTCGCCGAAGCCGTTGCACAGCGCGATTGCGGGCAGACCGGCGGCGTTACTGGCCACGCCGAGTGAGGTGCTTGAAAAGCCTTTGGACCATTCACGGAAATCACGATCAATCGGCCCGGCGACGGTCGATAACGACGGTGCCGCGATCGCGTCGAACTTCTCGAACAGGGCATCCATTGCGTGTTGAATCTTGCCGCGGATGCGCAGCGCATTGATGTAATCTTTCGCGGGAATGGCGAGTGTCGAGTGTCCACCCCAGCGGTCTTCCGGTGCGGTCAGCTCCCAGACTTTTCCCTCGCGAATAAAGTCTTCAAACGCGGCCGCCTGTTCACAGTTGATGATCGTGCCCACCACGGCGCTATATGGCAGTGGCGGCAACTCGATCTCTTCGAAATCCGCGAACTCGTTCATCACAGTCTGTGCGGCTTCGAAGTTGGCCCGCACTTCGGGCTGCACATTCTGCAGTGCACCTTTGATGATGGCGATGCGGGCCTTTTTTCCTGCGAAATCGTGCGAAGTGAAGGCATACGGTTCGATGATGCTCGTCGGATCTTGACGGTCCACCCCGGCGATCGCGTGAAGCACATGGCCGCAGTCTTCCGCCGTGCGGGCCATCGGTCCAAGCTTGTCGAGAGTCCAGGATAGCGCCATCGCACCATGTCGGCTCACGCGGCCATACGTCGGCCGCAGTCCGGCGACACCGTTATATCCCGCGGGGGTGATGATCGATCCGGATGTCTCCGAACCGATGGCGAACGGGACCAACCCCGCGGCAATCGCGGTCCCCGGTCCGGAAGAACTCCCGCCCGACCAGCGTTCGCGGTTCCATCCATTGCGACCGGGACCGGTGAACGATGCGTTGGCTTGCCGGTATCCAAAGCCGCCCGCCATTTCGACCATCGTCAGCTTTGCGACCAGCACCGCACCGGCGTCGCGCAGCCGTTCGATCACCGTCGCGTCCATGTCGATGATACGGTCTTTGAACGGCGCAGCGCCCCATGTCGTTGGGATGCCACGTGTGGCGAGCAAATCCTTCGCACCGTAGGGAATGCCGTGCAGTGGTCCGCGATCCTGTCCTTGCGCGAGCAACCGATCGGCTTCCGCTGCCTGCTTCAAGGCGAGGTCGCGCGTCACCGTCACGACACAATCGAACTGCGTGCCAAGACGTTCGAGGCGTTCGAGATAGAACTCCGTTAGCGCGACCGAAGTGGTCTCGCCGCGTCGCAGTCGGCGTCCCCACTCGGTAACGGTGGTGAAGGCATCGTCGGGAGTGAGCCTCACGGTTGCCCCTTCGGTTGGCCGCCATGCGGACGATCGCTGCGGTAAGCCGCGAAGACAAACGCCGGTTCATCGCTGTTCTGCAAGGCGAACTTGGACAGTTCACGCCCGCGTGCCAGGTCGAGGTGAATGTCCCCCGCAATGCCTTCCAAGGCGGCTTCGGTGTAATGTTCGCTGGGGAACTGCTGCACGATGTGCGTCAACAGCAACTCCGTCGACGTGGGGAGCCGTGGCTTTTCCTTCTCCGGTTCCTGGCCATCCACGGTGATGTCCGGAGCGGCGACAACGGCGCTGAAACTAACGCCGCACACCAGCGCCTGTGCGAACTCGCGCCGTGAGACGGTTTCGTCCATCCGCGATCCTCTCTCGTTTGAGCATGCTGCAGCGCTGTTCGCGGTCACATCATACGGTGCGGAAGACCGGTTCGCGATCAAACGGCGGGATGAGTCAGCGTTGGTGTTGCCTTCCGCGCCGCGATCGCGAACGCGGCCCAGCCGACCAGGAAGAACACGCCGCCGATGGGGGTGATCATGCCCCATTTCGTGACACCGGTGAGCGTCAGAATGTAGAGGCTGCCGGAGAAAAGAATGATGCCGGCGAGGAAGCACCAGCCCGCGACATTCGCCGCCCGGCTCGGTCGCGACTGACACAACAAACCGAGGGCGATCAACGCCAGTCCGTGATACATTTGATACTCCGCCCCAGTGCGGAAATCTCGCAGAAATTTCTCGGCGAGCGGGATCTCGCGCCCGGCGACCACGCGCGTCTTGCCCTCGTATTGTTTCACGAACTGGGTATCAAGTCCGTGCGCTGCGAAGGCCCCGCAGGCGACCGCCAGACCCGCGAGAATCGCGCCGACCATCATCCAAACGCCGGGCATCATCATTCACCTATTTAGCCCCCCGTTGTCCGCAACGGGGGGCTTCGCGTCGGAAATCAATACCGCCCCCGGTTGCGGACAACCGGGGGCTAAATATCCGCACCATTCCACTCGATCCGGTGATCCCCCGGCACGGGTGCGTCTGGAGCGTTAGGGAGCGGAACCGACATACGGAATTCGATGACATTGGGCGTCGGTAGGCCGTCTTTCACGGTAAAGTCTGCCGGTTCGGACTCCAAGTCGCCAAGCTTCAGCCGGTACTGATACTCGCCATCAGCGTCATTCTTGAATTCCAACTTCGTCCACCGCAACTGATCCGCCCGCAGGTTGCTCGAGCTCATTGTGCTGCTGCGGGAGAACCGGCCGCTGCCGTCGGTCATCTTCGGGCCATGCTTGCCGACGGAATAATTGCCGGCATACCGCCGCGAGATTTCGCCATCGGACCAGCGGATGACGCCCTTCATTGCATAGCGGTCGAAATCGGTCTGAATGCTGGTGGTGGGCCGCTCCGCTTGCCATGCAGCGACCGCTTCCGGGGTGATGTTGGTGCCTTCGATCGGACAGTATCCAAGAGTGTCATGCCGCGATGCCGCCCGCGCGAAGTCATCGCCGACGTTCGTGTTCATGACCATGAGCGTCGTCAAGTTTGTTAAATGTGGAAGCAGCTCACCTAATCCATCGTCAACCTCCGTATCGGAAACGTCCAACATGTAGAGATTGTGACAGGCTTTCAATGCCATCAATCCTTCCGTGGTGATCTTCCCGTGGGAGAGATGAATCGCGTTCACGTTTGGAAAATGCTTAGCGATGTGAGCCACCAACTCATCATTGGCCTGTTCATCCAATCGGACGGAGAAAACATTCTTTGCAGTGCGACCTTTGATCCCTGCGATCGCAGTTTCTAACCATGAGTCTGGTCTGTGCCAACGCGCACCGTCGCCATGCATCAGGATATGCCGACCGGGACCACGAATCGCCGCCACTTCCGGCGGGTCTTGCAGACCGTACCAGATGCGGACGCCGAGCGCGAGATGGATGGCGAACAGCACCGCCAACGCCACGAGCCCGATGCGCGCCCAGCCGGGCACGCGCTCCCACGCCCGGGTCCGCCACGGTCGCGCGGCGGCGATGCGTTCCGGATCATCGGGGGGAAGCGCGTTTGTCGACATTCGGGATCAATTGCATTCGGCGACCAGCGGGCCCGCAAGTTCTTCGAGAAAGAACAAACGGCCGGGCTGCGTGGGCATGAACGTGGACGGAATCCACGGCGTCGGTTCATGGCGGAGGCTCATCCACAGCGAGAGCCCCTGCCACATCATGCCGCGGCTGAACGTGCCGTCGGCACCGCCGATGATCTTGTCCGCATTGAGGAACAGCGCGGGGCCGATCGTGTTCGCGAACGCCGGGACCAACGTGGTGCGGCTCTTGAAGCTGGTGAGGGCGTTCTGCTCGATCGTCAGCGGATGCAATTTCGCACCGAGCCGGTGCGTCTGCTGCTTCCATTCCTTGTCGCTCTTGAACTCCGCGGCGAAATGGGGCTCCCAGAACGCGATGTGGCAGACGCGGCCGATGCCGAACATTACCACGAGTTTCGCGCCGCCGGACTTCAGCTCACCGATCTGATCGGCGTACGTCGGCAGCAGTTTTTTCGTGGCGAAGTTGCGCTGCTTCTTCGGGACGGTCAGCTTCCCGAGGGGACCGTAAAACGCCTGTTCCATCGCGTACTGGAACGAGCCGGTGTTAGTCGGCGGCAGCGTCTCCCCCTTGGCGTCGCTCCATTCGTCCATGTTGAAGCCGTGGACGTGATCGCAGGAGACGCCCCATTCCGTGAGGAAGTAGACCGCCCAGCGATACATCCCCATCGGGCCGACGGGCAGGATCATCGCCAGTTCTTCGTTCTTGTCGCGGGCCTGCTTGATCGTCAGGGCGATTTCGTGCCCCATGAACGTGTCGAAGTCGGCGACGGTTTTGCAGGGAATCGGCTGGAAGTTGCGGTGCCACCATTTCTGACGTTGCGTGATGTTCGCCGGATTCGGGTCGACGCAGGCATCTATCTTCTTGAGATTCCAGCCGGCGGGAAAGAAGCCTTCCATCAAGGAACCAGACAACGTCGAAAGCAAATCCATCGAGCAGATCTCCGTGAAGGCGGGGTCGCAGCGGCGCGGGCCACCATTCTTACCACATCCGCTCACGGAGGAACACGGAACGCCGCAATTGCCTGAGAGAGCAGCGCCTTCGTCTCCTCTCCTTGAGGGAGAGGGTCAGGTGAGGGGGCAAGCAAGCACGCGGCGCGAATTTAGTTAACGCAACGAAGAGACCCAGCCTTAAGAAGGGCCGGGCTTCCGCGGGCTGCCTTATGACTTCCGCTGGCCGCTGGCCGCACCGTTTGCTGGAGCACCCTGTGTGTTGGCGGCTCGCAGCTTCTTCAGGATTTCGTTGATCCGTTCATGGACTTCCTGCGTATGGCCGATGGTGATCAACCCGTTGAACTCGGTCATCGTGCCGCCGTTGCCGTCGATGTCCATCCAGTCGGTTTGCGACGCCTGTTGCAGGACGTGCATCAGGGCCACACCGGCGGACGACGTGCCGCAGGATGTCGATAAGCCAATGCCGACTCCGCCGGAGCTGCCTCCGAGTCCCAATCCTCCCCCCGCGCCCTCGCCGGCCGCCCCACCAATTTGAAACATGCCGCCTCCGCCGTGTCCACCACGAGCGGCCTGCACCTGATCCACCGTGACATTTTCCAGCAGGTCGCGGCAGTTGTAGACCTGGACTTCATGCGAATTGTCCGTCTCGGTGATATCGATGAAGCCATCGCGAATCACAATCGCCGCCGTCTTCTCCATCTGGATCTGTCGCAGCAACAGCCGCAGCGCCGTCTTCGCGGAAACATTGCCCGTGCGGAGGGTGAGGTTGACCGGCGTCGATAAATCCACGCCGTTCTCTTCGAAAACTCGATTGTTGATAATCACATCGACTTCGAGCGCATCCGACACATACTGCAGCGCATCCTGAAATGGAACGTCCACCATGCTGAACGAGAGATCGCGCTTCTGGAGTTTCGCCTCGATCTCCTGACGGAGCAACTCCACCTTATCGGGCGCTGCCGCGATCGGGACCTCGATGAATCCGGGCTGCGGATCGGTCTGGGCGACGACCTGGCCGAACGGTTCGGGGCGCTGCACGGGCCAGTAGAACGAGGCCATCACGAACGTGGTCACGACGAGGGTCGCGGAAGTCAGCGTGTAGCGCACGGTTCGTCTCCTCTGCAGGCGTTGTTGGGGAAGGGTGAAATCATGGGCCAGCGTGACCGCGTCGCCGAACTCGGCGAGGGCTTGCTGGCAGGCCTCTTCACGAGAGCGACCTTGAGCCATGAGCAGCTGCAGGCGCTCTTCGAGGTGGTCGCGGAGTTCATCGGCGACGGCTTGCTTCTGCAGTTCTTTCAGCTGCAGCGAATGCGCCAGCTGGCGCAGAAAGGCCTCAAATTCAGGTTCCGACATGATGTTCCCCTGGGTGACAGGATGGGCGGGGATGGGGACTGATCGACGGGAGCTAAACCGGACGGGTGACGATGCTGCGGATCGGGGCCAACATCGCTTGAATGCAGGCGACGTAGCGGTCCCACTCCGCCGTCTGCGCTGAGAGCCGCTGCTTTCCTGCCGCGGTGATTTCGTACCACTTGCGTTTGCGGCCGGTGGAATCTTCCCAGCGGCTGCGGATGAGTTTGTCGGCTTCGAGTCGATGCAGCAGGGGATAAAGCGTCCCGGCCTGCAGCTGGACGAGCTGGCCGCTGGCCTCCAGCACGCGTTGCTGCAGGTCATAGCCGTAGGTGCTGCCCCCGGCGAGAATGGACAGGACCATCAGGTCGAGGCTGCCACGGAGCAGATCGGGTCCGAACCGTTGCGACACTGTTCAGCTCTCAGAGAAGTGCGTGATCGCTTGCCTGGCGATATATTGCCACGCGATATGTACGGCGTCAAGCGGAAAACTTGCGATCGCGAAAGTGGTTATACTTGGGACATTCTCCTGCGGTTCATCAACTTCGAAGAACGGCGGTGTCTCATGTCATGGCTGGACCGGTTCGCCGCGCACCCTGCCGGCCACGTCCTCACCGACGGACGATTGTCCGTCAATTATGCGGAGCTGCCCGAGGCACTCGCCCGATTGGAGGCCGGAGCTTCCGGATCGGCTCAAGGCGGCCCCGTGATCATCGCCGGACAGAACGATGTGGGGACCATCATCGCGGTGTTGAGTTGCCTGCTGTCGGGGCGCTCTTTTTATTTCTGGCGACCAACGATGGATCTCCGCGATTCAACACTGCCATGGGACGACCTTCCCGAATTCTGTACCACAGCGATCATCGCGCGGTGTGACAACGCGACAGCCGTCGCAAACGTGCGCTATGAGTTCATCAGCCGCGCTGAAGACACCGATGTGTCATCGCGGCAAGCGGTGCCATACATCTATCTCGGAACGTCGGGGACCACCGCGCGGCCGAAACTCGCGGCATATACGTCTGAGCGACTGATCGGCAACGCGGTGAATTGCGTGCGTCGTTTTCAGATCACCGCGGAAGATCGCGTGCTGCTGCCTCTTCCGCTGGCGCATATGTACGGGTTCGGGGCGGCGTTTTTGCCGGCGGTCCTGGCCGGGGCTTCGTTTCGGTTGCTGCCGACAGTGAATCTGTTGACGTTCCTGCAGGCCGAGCGCGAGTTCGATCCGACGGTCGTGTTCCTGACACCTGCGCTGGCGCATCAGTTGATCACCGCACGGAAGCAGGGGAAGCGTTATCGGCTCACGGCGATGGGAGCCGATCGGATCGACCCCGAATCGTTCGCACGTTACGAGGAGCGCCACGGATGCACCGTCTGCGTGTATGGTTCGACCGAACTCGGGGCGATCGCGAGCGGCAGTCCCGACGATTCGTTCGAACGCAGGCAGAATTCGTCCGGCCACTTGCTGGATGACGTCCAACTGGCGGCCTGTCCCGACGACCATGCGGACGGTTCCGCGACCTTATGCTTTGTCCATCCCTTCGGCATGTCGGGCTACGCCAATTCTCGTGGCGAACCCGAACTGCCAGCCGACCTATTCCGCGACGGGGTGTATCTCACTCGCGATCTCGGCGAACTGGATGCACATGGCGACTTGCATGTCCGCGGGCGTCGTGATGATTGCGTCAAGCGCGACGGTTACCTCGTTGCCTTCGCCGACGTCGAACGTGCCCTCGAATCTCTCCCCGGCGTCTCTCGGGCGATCATCATGGGGGGCGAAGCGACGCCTCGCGGCATCGCGCTGATTGCGTTCTGTGTGATGGAGGAAAGACCGTGCACGGCCACTGAACTTCGCCGGGCCTGTTTAACTCATCTGCCGGATCATGCGGTGCCCGATCAATTCGTGATCCTTGATCAGCTCCCGTTATTATCCACTGGCAAGCCGGATCGGCGAGCACTACACTCGTTGTTGACCACTAACACCATCGATTCTTGAACGCCGTTTCGTTCACCCGAGGCTTCTCATGACGGCCCGACGTGACTGGCTCATCGAGCAGATGCGGCAGCTTTTGGTCGAGAAGCTGGAAGTCCGTGTTCCGGTCACGGAGATTCATGCGCGGACGCCGCTCTTTCAGGGGGGCCTGGGGCTGAATTCCTTCGCGGTGGTCGACTTGATCAGCCAACTTGAGCAGCGATTCCAGTTCCAGTTTCGCGAAGCTGATTTTCGTGAGGAGCACTTTCGTGATCTCCAGTCGCTCGCCGATCTGCTGGAGAGTTACCACCCCGCGGGATTAATGGCGCTGAAGGAAGCAACGGCGTGACAGCATTACGGCTGTGGATCCAGGATCTGTGCGCATCGTCGACATGGATCTGCCGGAAGTTTCGCGAGCAGCAGATGCGGGAACGCGTCGCGGGACCGCCGTTTGTGCATCTGAGCCGTCCGCAGAGTTCGCAGCTCTTTCTGGTCTATAGCGGGATGGATGCATACTACAGCGGTCAACAGATCTGCAGCATGGGGTTGCTGAAATTCCTGCAGGTGTCGGGGCTGGGAAGCCGCAACCTCACATGGATCCGTGACCCGTTTTTCAACAATTACGCGGGCGGTTTCGGCCCCGATGTTCCTGATCTGGCGAGCCTCGAGAACTGGCATCGGCAACATCTCGCGTCGCTGCCGCATGTGCGGGAGATTTACACGATCGGTTATTCCAGTGGTGCCTATGGGGCGCTGCTGTTCGGGCACCTGCTCGGCGCGAACAAGGTGTGGGCGTTCTCGCCCCGGACTGCGGATTGGGAGACCGATGCCGAGGCGAAAGCGGCCCTGCGCGCACGTTTTCAACAAGGCAATGGGGTGACGCGATACGATGTCTGGCATGCTCACCGAAATCGGCTGGACCGGCAGTTCGCGGATACGATTCGGGATTGCGCCGGGGTCACCGTTCACTCGCATCCGAAGTATGGCGCGACGCATTTTCTGCTGGATCGCATGATTCTCAGCGGTGAATTTCAGTCGTTGCTGCCCGGGGAATCCCCTGTCACCGCGGCTCTGTCGCCGAGTCTCGCCGGCGGCTGAGCAACAGCGCGCGAATTCGCGCCAGATGGAAGTCTGAACCTTCGGCCAATGCCAGTGCAGTGGCTTGCAACGTGGCGGCTAACTCTGGTGCGTACTGTTCTGAGAATTCTTGAAGGTGACGCAACAACAGCCGCGACTCTTCGGCTTCCAGTCGGGCCTGCTGCAACCGCTCCGGGGAGAGCGGTTCCGCCCATTGTCGTAATGCATCAATCGCAGCGGCATCCGGTCCGGACTCGGCGACAGCCCGGAGCCGCTCCGGCAAGGTGAGTGTGGAGAACGAGGACAACTCCCGAGTGATACCCAGGCGAGTCCAGGAATCGGCGGGCTGTGTGACGTTGGGTACCGAATATCCGAGGCGTTTGAGCAGCGACCCTGCGCTGCGTTCGATGTCTTCGATCGTCGGTTGTAAGTCGGGGACTGTCTTCCATTCGCCCACCAGCCCCGCGCGATTAGCGACCTGCGCGTCGAGAGGGTGTTGTTGCCGATAGCGCGCTTCCGCGGCGGCTGCGGCGGCATAGCTGGAACGTTCCACTGCGAGGGTGATGTCGTTCGTTGTACAGTCAACGCCCAAGACATGCAGCACGCGTTCGAGCAATCCACGCGCATCGGCCTTGTAATCTTCGAACCGGCCGACAAACACCGGTGATCGCTCGAGCCAGCACTCCATGAACAATCGCCAATGATCAATGGCGTCCAGCAAGGTCTCCGCATGCGGCCATGCGACGAACTCCGGCCAGGAAATCTCCGGTTGCAGACGTCGATACAGCGAATGCAGCGCGTCGCGCAGATCCCGCACAAAGAGAATCACCTGGCGGCACGGTTCGCCACGCCGGGGAAGACGCTGAACATGCAGAATCGGAGCGATAGGACGAAATGAAACCGTCTCCTCGCGGGAGAGAATCGGCAACCATTTTTTTAACGCCGAGGCACGAGGATGCAGCCGCCACCGACCGTCCGCCTCCGGCAACCACATCGCCGAGGCGGGTTGCTGTCCGATGCCGAAGATCTGGTCCACGGTCGGCTGCAGGTCAACTCGAATGCCCAGCTCCAGCAGGCAATTGATGATCCACGAAACGCCGGACGGTTCGCGCGGCGAGACCAGCAACACGGGCCCGGTGGCGGATGTGTCCACGGTCATCGAACGTGCTCAGGAAAAGTGCTGACGTGCGGCCCATTCGGGGAAAAACGCCGCATCGTCGCTGTTGTCGACCTCATACCAGAACCCATCCACGGTCCGCGTCTGCACCGGAACGCCTTGTTCGATCAATCCGCGTAGCAGGCTCGTCATGTCAAGCCGATCGGCGCCCGTGCCCAACGCGGTCACGTGCTTTGCCGCGAGTGAAAAGCCGGCGGGAGTGAACTTCACGAGCCCCATGAACTGCCCCTGGATCTCGTCCAGCGAGGTAGCCCGCTGACCGATTTCCAGCAGTTGACCGCGGGCGTCGGTGCGGAATGTTTCCGCGTCGGTGAGCGGATCGGCGAAGCGGGCTTCCCACAATGCCCGCCACTGAGAATACGACGTCATCGCGATGTCGCCGGGAGTGTCCTGCAGCGCCGCGATTGTTTCCGGGCCGTAAACGATATCGGCATAACTCACGATACAATCATCGACCTCCAGCCAGTCGCGAGCCGTCATCAGGGACGCAATCACGCCGGTGTCGGCAAAACGTGGATTATGAAATCGTGTCCAGCCGCGCTGAGGCAATTGCTCGGCACGATAGCCGCTGACAATCGCTAGATCATGAATTCCCGCGCCGGTTAACGCCGCGTGTTGCCAATCAAGCAAAGTGCGACCGCCGACTTCCACGAGGCACTTCGGGCGGTCTGCGCCGAGTGCACCCAGTCGCCGACCCGCCCCCGCGGCGAGCACCAGTCCCCTCATTGCAAGTTTCCTGAAAAGTGGTTCTGCACCAGAGCGATGTCACGCGGTTGGAACGGCGTAGCCCGTTCCGGATGCCACATGATCCCCAACTGCCGGCGCTCGTGCTGCACGACCGCTTCGATGACGCCATCATCAGCGACGGCAGCAATGTCGAGACCGGCAACCGTTGATGTCGCACCCCAGTTATGGAAACTGTTCACGCGGATTGTCTCGCCGCCGAAAGTAAGCGTGTGGTGAACAGCGACGTGTCCGGTCACGCGCTGCAATGTTGCCCCCGCATGATGTTGGAGAAACTGCATGCCGCGGCAAACGCCGAGCACCGGCTGGCGAGTTCGCATGGCCATCTCCAGGAGCGCGAGTTCGGTGGCATCGCGCTCGGGAGCGTCGCCGCCATACCCCGCCAGATCGTTCCCCCCCGTCAGCAGCAGGCCGCAAACGTGTTCCTGCTGCATCAACAGGCATGCTGTTTCCACATGGTTAGGAATGACGAGCGGCGTGAAACCACACGCTACGAGGAACGTGGTCCAGCATTGATCGAGCGCATCACGACGCTCGCCCGTCGTCGGGTCCATCGTCACGCGTTGAGTCGTTGCGATCAATTTCATGGGAGTGTGACTAACAGTTGCTGCCGCCCGTCAACCCGCAGGG
>DASRYX010000568.1:0-9232 GCA_035686985.1 Planctomycetaceae bacterium
GCACATCGCCGCAGGTCGTCTTCCCAGCCCGGCAGCATGGGGTTAACCGCTCCGATCGGTACCAGCAAACCGGTGGCACCTTGCCTGCATTCCTCGGCAAGACGCGCGTTGACGCCGCTGATGTCCTTGTGAAGCAATGCGCCGAAACTTCCCGCCCACGCTTCCGTCACGCCTTGATGGCGCAGCTTCTCCATCAGCCCCGAAGTCGAACTGAGCCGATGATGCCGGAATGGCCACGCACCGAGAGAAACGTTCGTGTCGATCAGACCGCTGGCCTGAGTCTGCTCCGCTGCGGCAGACAGCGCCAGCACCGTAGTTCCCAGCGCTGTGGCCTGCAGAAACGTCCGGCGAGAGAGAAGAATCCCACCGTTCATACTTTGATTCCCTTCGCCTGTAGAATCGACGTCATCAGTCGCTTCAGATTGTCGCAAAAGATGAGTTGTTTCGTCGGGTCGGGGATGTCCGCTCCGTAAACCTTGCCGAGCTGTGAAGCAAAACTTCGGCCGCCCGCGTCACTGCCGTAGATCACCCGCTCGGCTCCGAGGTCACGGACGGCCATCTCGGTGTAGCCCGCAACGGGATCCGATCCGGCAAGATCGGCGTAGACGTTCTTCAAGTGTCGAATCGCGCCAATCCCGCGTTCCCAGTCGCCGCCCGTGTGACCGCAGATGATCGGCACGTCGGGATGCCGCGCCGCCAGCTCCGCGAAGTCTTCCGGCGTGGATTCTCCCGGATAATTCCCGCCGACCTTGAACCACGTATGCTGAAAGATGACGGCCTTGAGTTCCGCGGCCCGACGGATGATCGGATCCAGTTCGGGAACGTTCGCCCGCGCTGCGACCCACAGCTTCACGCCGACCATCGGCCCCTTCGCCACGCAGCGTTCCAGCTCCTGCAGCGAAAACTCCAGATGCTTCGGGTTCAGGTAGACGAACCCGAACGTGCGGTCCGGATATTTCGTGATGGCCCGCATCGCTTCGTCATTTTCCTGCCGCAGTGATTCCGGCGACGGGTCCTGCGACCATTTCATGCCCATGTAGACGCACAGGCGTTCGATCCCCATGCGATCGGCGATGGCGAGCAACTGCCCCATCCGCTCTTCGGGCGTGGTGCCATTCACGCCGGAGAGGTGGCAATGCAGATCCCAGATGCGAAACGCCACGCAGGACTCCTTACGGTTTGACTCCGCCGAGTTGTGCGAGCGCGATCCCGCCGTGCATTCCCGCGAGATCTTCTAACGACGAGCGTTCGACGCGGACTGTTTCTGGCGGAATCATGCGGACACGATCACGAATCATCTGCTGCACCGGGTCGATCAGCAGATCATCGAGCAGCGAGATGCCGCCACCCAGGACGACCAGCTGCGGATGCAAGGTGATCACCACGTTGACGACCGCGATGCCCAGCCAGTGAGCCGCGTGGGCGATGGCTTCCTTCGCGCCGGTATCGCCCTCGCGTGCGGCCGCGCCGATTTCCTTCGGCGTGACTTTGCCGACATCGCCGTTCACCATTTCGAACAGCCGCGGGCTGTGTCCCGAGAGCATCATCCGCACGGCTTCGCCGCGCAACGCCGGACCACTTGCGAGCGCTTCTAGACAGCCGCGGTTCCCGCATCCACAGAGCGGACCATCGGGCAGCAGCGTAAGATGTCCCAGCTCTCCGGCCGCACCAACGGAACCCAGCCGCAGCTTGCCATCGATGACAATTCCACCACCGACGCCGGTCCCGAGCGCGAAGAACGCCATCGAATCGACATCACGACCACGGCCGTACTTGAGTTCGCCGAGCGTTGCCATGCGGACATCGTTCAGGAGGTAGACCGGACAGCCGACCGCCTGTGAAAGAATCTCCGCAGCAGGAACGTTCTTCCAATGCGTGGGCATGTTCGGCAGGAAGGTGGTGACGCCGTTCATCACATCGACCAGCCCCGGCACCCCCATGCCGATCGCGGCGGGCAAGCCCGTGTCTTTGCTCAGGTCCTTGATCATCGCACCGATGCGTGCGAGGACATCCTTCGGCCCGCGGTAGGATTCGGTCGGAATGTCGCGCAGGGCGATGAACTGACCGTCATCCCCGGCGAGTCCCGCGGAAACCGTTGTGCCGCCCAGATCGACCGAAGCATACACCGTCATGGTGAGAGTTCTTCCATTCTTGGAACGTAATTTCGCAGATAGGTCACGCATTGTCGCAGTGAAGCCACGCGGGCCAACAACGAGCCCTCATACGCACGGTCTTCGACTTCGACGCACACCGGACCGGTGTAACCGACATCGGTCAACACGGAGAAAAAACGGCCCCAGTCGACTTCGCCGAATCCCGGCAGCTTGGGCACATGGTATTCCAGTGGATGGGCCATGATGCCCACATCGTCGAGCCGATCCTTATCGATCCGCACATCTTTGGCGTGCACATGAAACAGCTTGCTGCGAAATTCGCGCAGCGGCTTGAGGTAGCACATGTGCTGCCAGACCATGTGCGACGGATCAAAGTTCAGCCCGAAGCTGTCGCTGGGGATATCGGAGAACATCCGCCGCCAGATCGCGGGCGTTGTGGCAAGATTCTTGCCGCCGGGCCATTCATCTTTGGAGAAGAGCATCGGGCAATGTTCGATGCCGATCTTCACGCCGTGATCTTCCGCAAGCTTGATCAACGGCCGCCAGGTTTCCAGAAAGCGCGGCCAGTTGTCATCGACCGATTTCGTCCAGTCCCGCCCAACGAACGTGTTGACGCGCGTCAGTCCCAGCAGCGGCGCCGCGACGATCACCTTCTTGATGTGATCCACATACCGCTGGGCTTCCTCGCGATCGGGGCAGAGCGGGTTCGGATAGTAGCCGAGGCCGCTGATGCTGACGCCTTCTTTGGCCATGATGGCGCGGACGTCATCGGCCTGCGTCTGCGTGAAATCGACGACGTCGACATGCGTCACGCCGGCGTACCGCCGTTCGGCTTTGCTGACCGGCCAGCACATCAGTTCGACGCAGTCGTAGCCCAGATCGGCCGCCGTACGGGCCACCCCGGCGAGTGACTGATCGGGCAGAATTGCACTGACGAAACCTAACTGCATGAAACGGTTCCTCGGAACGTCAAATTTCACTTAGCCATTGTGGTGGAAGTCGCGACGGCGTTCCACTCCGACAAGCGCCCCAGTCCGGAGCGCAAGCAACGAGTGGGAGGGAAATGCGTTACCAGCCGCGCGGTTCGCCGTGCTTGCGGGGATCGCTACCGGCGTCGATGCCTGCGGGGGTCCAGCGGATGGCCTGCGATGCCGCGAGGGATGAGGCGGATTTCACCTTGTGACCCCGTTGCTCCATCGCGGTTTGCAGGTCGCGGTATAGCGCCGGTTCCAACAGCATTTCGTGCGGTTGCCATTGATGATGACTGCGCGGTAACGCCACCGCCTTGGCTGCGGGTTGATTGAATTCCAGCATCTGCAGCAGCACCTGCGTGGTCGCGGTGATAATCCGTGGTCCACCGGACGCGCCGGCGATGAAGTGAGGTCGCCCGTCCTTCAGGACAATTGTCGGCGTCATGCTCGACAGGGGCTTCTTCCCCGGTGCGATCGCATTCGCCGCGCTTTGTCGCAGGCCAAACGCATTCGGCTGTCCGGGGAGGGCCGTAAAGTCGTCCATCTCGTTATTCAACACGATGCCGAATTTGGGCTCCACGACGAAGCTGCCGAAGGTGGTGTTGATGGTTTCCGTACAAGCCACGGCGTTGCCGTGTTCGTCCATCACACAGAAGTGTGTTGTGCCAGCGTCATCAGAGAGGAACGCGCGGCCGTAGGCCTCGGCGGCCAGCGTGCGTGACAGATCGATCTTCTCCGCCTGCCGTGCGGCATACTTCCGGCTGAGCAATTTCTCCGTGGGAACCGCGACGAAGTCCGCATCACCGAGAAACTCCGCCCGGTCAGCGAACGCATGCTTCTGCGCTTCGATCAGCACCTGCAGACGATCAACCTCCGGCAGTCCCTTCCATGATTTGCCCGTGCGTTGCTCCCACGCTTCGAGCATGTGCAGCGTCTGCAGCAGGGCAATGCCCCCACTCGATGGCGGCGGCATCGTCAGCACTTCGTAACCGTGAAATGACGACCGCAACGGCTTCCGTTCGGCCGGGGTCATGTGCTGCAGATCATCGACCGTGAGGATGCCGTTGCGGCGTTGACTCGCGACAAGAATGGCGTGGGCAATCTCACCGTTCTTCGCCGACGCGACGCCGTCTTTGATCAGCGACTCGAGTGCCGCCCGTTGCGGGGAGAAGAAGCGGTCGCCGTCTTTCCAGGGCACGCCGTTATTGAGGTAACGTTCCCAGAGCAGCGAAAACTCCGTTTGCCGCTCCGGATGATCCTTCCACTCCCGCAACATGCTGCGTTGAATGCTGATGTCGTGCGCATCAATCTCGACACCATCGGTCGCCAGGCGTAACGCCGGCGCCAGCACCGCCGCGAGCGGCAACTTGCCGTGCTTTTGGTGAATGGTGCACAGGCCGACAATCTCGCCCGGCACACCCGCGGCGAGAATCCCTTCCTGGCTGGCACGGCCGCGTTCCTTTTCCGGCAGCTTGCTGAACATGTCCGCCGTCGCAGCGAGTGGCGCCCGTTCGCGATAATCGAACGCCGTCGCTTCCTGCTTTTCGGCGTCCCAGTACAGCAGAAAGCCGCCGCCGCCGAGACCGGAACTCGCCGGGCGGACCACCGACAGTGCGAACGCGGTGGCGACCGCGGCGTCGATCACGTTTCCGCCCTGCTTCAGGATCTCCACACCCGCGGTGCTCGCCGCCACGTGATCCGCCGCCACGGCTCCGTGCTGATACACCGGCGGATCTGCCGCGGGGAGATGTGTTGTCAGCACTCCGACCACCGCGACGACAATCCACCAACGACGCATCATTCTCTCCGTCATGCGATCTCAGGAACTGGCTTCTTCACGGTCTCGGCTGGGATCGGTGCAAGCATCGACGACTCGCAGGTCGTCGAGAATCAGCTCGCGCAACTCTGCAATCAGAAAGAACGAGCCGGTGACCACGATCTGGTCGGCGGGCACTGCCAATTTCCGAGCCAGTTTCCAGGCAGCATACGGCTCGGTCACCGTATGCACCGGCCGGTCGGCAATGGTGACGATGTAGTTCTCGAGGTCCTCGATCGGCACTCCGCGCGGATTTTCGAGATACTTCGTGATAATCACGGTCTCGAAGTGAGGCAGCAGCATCCGGACGAGACCGCGGTAGTCTTTGTCCCGTGTCGTCGCGAAAACTAGAATCCGCCGACGCTCGCCGGAAGAGGAGGTAATCGTCTGGACCAGCGCTTTGGCGGATTCCCAATTGTGCGCGGCGTCGAGAATGACGCTCGGCTGAGTGCCGACTTCTTCGACTCGTGCCGGCCAATGAACCGTGCGTAATCCCGCGTCGATGGCTGCATCGGAGATCGCCCAGCCGGCTTCACGCATGCGGATTGTTGCGGCGACCGCCAGAGCGGCATTGGCCCCCTGATGTTCGCCCAGCAAGCCGACGGTCACCGGCAAAGACACATCGCCGACGGTCATCTCCCAGCGCGATTCATTCGACGGCGATTCCAGCCGTTCGTAGTGCACGTCACGATCGATCAGCCACAAGGGAGCGTGGTGGTCGGCGGCAATCGCGGAGATCGCTGCGATCGCGTCCGGATGGCGAACGCCGGAAATGACCGGCACGCCGTCCTTGATAATGCCCGCCTTCTCGGTGGCGATTTCCCGCACCGTGCTGCCCAGAAACTGCGTGTGATCACGGCTGATATTCGTGATCACCGTGACGACCGGACGGCACAGGTTCGTCGAATCGAGCCGCCCGCCGAGACCGACTTCAAGCACGGCGACATCGACACCACACGCTTTGAAGTGCAGCCACGCTAGCGCCGTCGTGATTTCAAAGTAGGTCGGATGCAACCGCGGCGGCAGCCGATCCATTTCCGTGAGGTACGGGCGAATGCGGTTCACCAGCGTGACAACATCCGCGGGTGACGGTTGCCGTCCATCGACGGTGAACCGTTCCTCATAACGGATCAGATGCGGCGACGTATAGAGCCCGGTCCGATAACCCGCGTGTGTCAGCACGCCCGCAAGCATCGAACAGGTCGATCCCTTCCCTTTGGTCCCCGCGACATGCACGACGGGAATGCGGTCCTGCGGATTACCGATGCGTTCCAGCAGCAGTCGCATGCGGTCGAGCTTAAAGTCACTCGACGAATACGCGTCCGCATTCACGCGTTCGAAGTTGATCCGGCCGTACAGGAACTCGATCGCCTGTTCATAGGTGTCGAGCTGTGCGGTCATCACCAATCCATTCTTCGAAAACGAGCGGTCGCGCCGCCGTGATCACTTCTTATTCGCGAAACAGTACAACCATTCCTGCCGATCGCGACCGCTTCCCTGACCGACGCGGAGAAAGAGTTGCTGCCCCGCGACCGCCGGGCTGGGAAATGAATCAGTTCCCACTTCATTTTCGGCGACGAGGTCAAACTTCTCGGGATTCGGCTTGAAAACGTAAATGGTGCCGAGTTCGTTCGCCCAGTAAATGTTGCCACCCGCGAGAACTGGCGAGGCGCTGACCGGGCCCTTCAAGCGCTGCTTCCACATTTCCTGCCCATCGATTCCCCGCCAGCAGAACAGCACGCCGTTGCCGGTCAACGCGTACACATAGCCGTTATGCACGATCATCGACTGCTCATAGCATTTCTGGTTATTCCGCCAGAGAACCTGGCCGCTGCCGTCGGCTTTCACGGCCAGCGTTTCTGCTTTCGGGTAGCCGCCACTAGCAAAGACGATGTCGCCTTCCCAGACGACGGTGCCGCACGTGGCGTGCGTCGTGCCGTCCGTTGACCACAACGGTTTGCCGTTCGCCGGGTCATACGACGACACCTTCTGCTGCCCGGAGATCAGCAGCTGATCTTTCCCCGCCACATGTGCGACGACCGGGGAGGAAAACGAAATACTCGCTTCACGATTCGCCTTCCACAGGGGCTTGCCGGTCGTGCGATCAAGGGCGGTGATGAAGCTCTCGCCGTCGTACTCCGCCGCGATGATCACGGTGCCCTGATAGATCAGCGGCGACGGAGCGTAACCATATTCATACATCCGCGGATGAAACGGACAGACCGTTTGCTTCCAGAGTTCCTTGCCGTTCAGATCCAGCGCCACCGCTTCGACGGTGTCGTGGTGGTAGAACGTCGCAAACAGGCGTTCCCCATCACACGCGACCGACGGCGTCGCCTCGGTGTTCTTCGGATGATTCTTCGCCGGGAAGGCCCCCTGATTGATTTGCCGGGTCCACAGCGGTTTGCCCGAATTGCGGTCGAAAGCCAGCACGGCCTGCGTCTGTTTGGATTCATCGGCGGTCGTCAGAAAGATACGGTCCCCCACGACGATCGGCGAAGAGTGCCCGCGTGCCGGAACTTTCACTTTCCACTGCACATTGTCGCGATCCGAGAGTTTTGTGGGGACGGCGACATCCGCCGCTTTACCGTCCCGCGTCGGCCCGCGCCACCACGGCCAGTCGGACTGGGCTGACAGCTTCGGGAAATCCGCGATTCCCTTTTCAGCAGCCACGGCCCGTGTCTCGGTGACCGCAGTCGCCGTGATACCTGCCAGCAAAAGACAAACTACTGTCGAACCGCACCGCATGACATCAGACTCCACAGGTCGTATGCACCACGGGACTCAGCATGAACTGCGCTCCGTCCTCTGTCAATTGCCGCTCGCGGGCCCTGCTCGCCCCGCTTTGACGGGAACGGTATAGTGCCGGGATTCTCGCAACAATCGTCTCTTTCCGCGGAAGACTCGATGCTCACCTTGGAACCGTTCACGTTCGGCGTTGGCGATCGCTTTGCTCATCAGGCTCGCGCTCAATTGGCGGCGTTTGAGCGACTGGCAGCGGACGACGACGTGATCGTGGTGCCGGTCTGGAACAAGTCGAACCGTGAACACACCTTTATCGGCTCGGAACCACAGAGCGTCTATGACGCCGCGGCGGCCGCCGTTAACGCCGCTGTATGGCGACACGGCTGGCACGTGGATGCGGATCACATCCGCCTTGAAACCGTCGAACGCTTTCTCGCCAGTTCCGACTTCTTCACGATTGATGTTGCCGACAGCATCGGCAAGCCCGCGTCGCCCGAGGCCGTCGCCGCGTTTGTCGCCCGCCATCCTGAACTGATCGGCGAACTGTCGATTCCCGGGATCGAGCGGCCGCTGAAGATCACCGCGGAGGACGTGACGGGGATCGCGAATCAATACCTGCTCGCGGTTCAGGAAGCCGGCGGAATTTACCGGCATATTGCCAAGAAAAAGGGAGGCGAGGACAAGATCATCGCCGAGGTCTCGATGGATGAGACCGATGCGCCGCAGACACCGCCTGCGCTGCTGGTGATTCTGGCCTTGCTCGCGGACGAAGGCGTGAAGCTGCAGACCATCGCGCCGAAGTTCACCGGACGTTTCAACAAGGGCGTGGATTACGTCGGCGACCTCGCGCAGTTCGAGCAGGAGTTCAACGACGACCTCGCCGTGATCGCCTTCGCCGTGAAGCATTACGGACTGCCGGCAAATCTGAAGCTGAGCGTTCACAGCGGCAGCGACAAGTTTTCGCTCTATCCGATCATCCGTCGGGCGCTGAAGCGAACCGGGGCGGGTCTGCATCTCAAGACGGCGGGCACCACCTGGCTTGAGGAGGTCATCGGCCTCGCTGAAGCCGGCGGGGAAGGCCTTGCGCTGGTGAAGGAAATCTACGCCTACGCGCTCGATCACGTCGAGGAGTTCTGCGCCCCCTATGCGTCCGTGATTGATATCGACCGCGCGAAACTGCCGCGGGCGGCCACCGTGAATGCCTGGAGCGAAGCGGAATTCGCGAACGCCGTGCGGCACATCCCGTCACACCCGCAATTCAATCCGCATGTGCGACAGCTGTTGCACGTGTCTTTCAAAGTCGCGGCGAAGCACGGCTTGCGATACACCGGCCTGTTGAAGACGTACGAGTCAGTCATCGCGAAGAACGTGGTCGAGAATCTGTATGACCGTCATCTCAAGCCGCTGTTCGTTGGCTGAGCTGGGTGCAGGTTGCGAGGGGGAAAAGAGAACAGCCGGAGACAAGCTCCGGCTGTTCTTTGATTCATGCAACTGATCGGTTCGGTTTAGTAACGGCGTCCGCCGCCACCACCGCCGCCGTATCCGCCGCCGCCACCACCGTATCCGCCACCCCCACGGCCGCCGCC
>DASRYX010000569.1:0-16463 GCA_035686985.1 Planctomycetaceae bacterium
GAATCGCCTACAGCGTCGGTGCCACAGTATGGATTCTCAGAGGAACAACGCCAGTCCCTGGCCTCCGTGCTGGGCTCCACGCCACCGTCACGGACTCCCGCGGATGTCGTGCACGCCACGCTGGTCTCGTTCAACTGCTACGCGTGTCACAAGCGCGGCGAGATCGGTGGCGTGGAACAACCACGTGATGCGTTCTTCTCGTCCGCGCAGAAGGAAATGGGAGATGAAGGCCGCATTCCCCCGGCGCTGACTGGTGTCGGTGACAAACTTCGCGACGACTGGATGAAGCATGTCCTCGAGCAAGGGGCTAATGACAGGCAACTGTATATGCAGGCGAAAATGCCCAAATTCGGCGGCGGCAATGTCGGCCACCTGATCGAAGCCTTCGCGACCGTCGATCGTCAGGCGCATTCTGAGACCGACGCTCCGGCGAAATCCGCGTCCAGGCTGCCGAAGTACAAGGTCGCCGCGGTCGGCCGCCATCTGGTCGGGGCGAACGCCTTGTCGTGCATCAAGTGTCACGACTTCGCCACGCATCCGTCGCAAGGGGTACGGGCGATCAATCTCACCACGATGACCAAACGGCTGCGCGAGGACTGGTTCCATCGTTATATGCTCGATCCGCAGGCGTACCGTCCCGGAACGCGCATGCCCGCGCCGTGGCCGTTTGGCACGACGACAGTGAAAGATGTCCTCGACGCCGATCCACACCAGCAGATCCACGCCGTCTGGCTCTTCCTCGACGCCGGTGATCGGGCTCCGGTTCCGGCGGGCCTGGTCCGCGAACCGATCGAGCTGAAGCCGGAGCAAACGCCGATTCTGTACCGCAACTTCATCGAAGGGGCGGGGACGCGGGCCATTGGCGTCGGTTATCCCGAGCAGGCCAATCTGGCCTGGGACGCCAACGAGATGCGGCTGGCTATGATCTGGCACGGTGCGTTCATTGATGCATCGCGCCACTGGAACGGCCGCGGCGTCGGCAACGAGCATCCGCTGGGGGATGATGTCCTGCAATTGCCCGCGGGGCAGCCGCTCGCCCAGTTGGGCTCGGTCAATGATCCGTGGCCCGAGGGAGCGGCGCGCGACAACGGCTTCCGCTTCCGCGGCTATCAACTCGACGCGGCTCAACGGCCGGCGTTCCGCTATGAAGTCTCCGGATTGATGATCGATGACGCTCCAACGCCGGTTGTCGTTCCTGACGAGAAGTATCCCCAGTTCCGTCGGAAACTGACGGTCAGCGGTCCGTCGAGCGGTGCGAAGTGGTACTTCCGTGCGGCTGTCGGTGAGACGATTGAAGCGACCGCCGCGGGCGAATACCGGATCGACGATCTCTGGACGCTGCAGACTGCGGGCAGTGACGCACCCGTTATCCGAGATTCGCGCGGGAAGAAAGAACTTCTGCTGCCACTGCCTCTGACGGGCCAACCGGCGACGCTGACGCTGAACTACCAATGGTAGCGAACGTCGAGTGTTGAATTCCGACGGAAAGAAACCCGATGTCGATCAAGAACATTCGTCAGTGGTGGGTTGTTGGCCTGCTCGCGGTGGGAGTGACGCCGCTTGGTTGTCAGTCGCAGGCACCGACCCCGGCAGCAGCGAAAGCGGACAATTCCACGGAAGCTGCCGTTGACCCGGAGCCTGACGATAGCACCGCCGGCTCGGGGACCAAACGAAAATTCCAGCCGGTGAAGCTCGGCGGTTCCTCGGCCACGAATGCCAGCGATGCTGATCCCGCCAATGCAGAGACCGTGTTATCCGCCATGCAGCCGCTGCAGGTCCTGCTCGGACAGTGGAACGGCACTTCGCGGAAAGCCCAGGTCGATGCGCCGCAGTGGGTGTGGGATTTTCAGTCCGATCGATCGAAACCGGCGCTTGTGTTCAAGTCGGACAAGAATGTTTACGTCCGCGAAGGACATCTGACGTTCCTGCCCGCCGAGCAGAAGTATCAGTTCACGTGGACCACCCCCGAAGGGGACCAGCGGCTGCTCACGGGGACATTCACAAAGCCCGTCCAGGATGTCGCTGGTGACGATCAGAAAAAACTGCAGCGAACCTACAAGTTGACGCTCACCGAACCGACCCCCAAAGATGGCGAGCAGTGGCAGCTGGCCTTTGAGCAACTTGAGAACAACCGCTACATCCTGGAAGTCGACCGCAAGCGCGGCAGTGGCCCATTCCAGCGCATCGACACCATTCACACCCAGCGAGAGGGCTCCTCGTTCGCCATCAGCGACACCGATTACGGCGAGCAGACCTGTATCATCTCGCAGGGCAAGGGCACGTCGACTGTCAGTTATATGGGCAAGAGCTACTGGGTCTGCTGCAGCGGCTGTAAAGCCGCCTTCGAAGAAGACCCGGTCCGATGGATCGCCAAGTGGGAAGCCAAACAGAAAGCGATGAAGAAGTGAGCGTCCCTGCTGTTGGAGGGCGAAGCTCCGCTGAGCCGCTGATTGTCACAGCGAGTTGAAACGCTCGCGGCTCAGCAGGAGCTTCGCCCTCCCGGAAAAGAACTTGTTCTCGTTCCCAGGCTCCGCTTGGGAATGCTCCGGCCCGAAGCTCTGCTTCGGTTTTGATCTTATTCCGCGCTCGCTAACGCGAGGTGGAGCCTCGGAGCAGAATGTTCCCAGGCAGCGCTCGGGAACACGAAGAGACCCGGCATCCGAAAACCAAAAACCCCCGATCGGCACGAAACCGATCGAGGGCGGCAGTCGAACTTACTCCGGAACCAGCTGGTTCCGCGGGTTCTACTTGATGAACAGCATTTCCTGGTACGTCGGCAGCGGCCAGTAGTCGTCCGCAACCACGGTTTCCAGCTCGTCCACCACTTCACGAACCGCGGCGATCGCGGGCTTCATCTCTGAGAAGCAATGTTGAGCGGTTTCCTTCGGGTTCGAGACGCCGTGCCCACCATGACCCGGCAGCACGTGCTCGAGGCCCGCGATCTACTCAACGAGCGCCTTGATCAGTTCCGTGACCTTGGTCAGCACCGTCGCATCGAATGTGACACCGGCGGCCTTGCAGTTGCCGGCGGCGGCCGCCAATTCGCTTTGATACCGAACCGCGTGCGGGTAGATGATCGTCTTGGCGATTTCGTGCGTCATCTTCGCTTCGACGTTCAGCGTCAGGACGTACTGTTCGAAGTAGATATCCTCGCGGCTTTGCAGTTCCCGCTTGCTGAGGACCTTGTATTTCTCAAACATCTCGATCACCGCCGGCTCGGTGAGCGACGGCAGGGCGTCGACGGTTTGCTTGAGGTTCGGCAAGCCGCGCTTTTCAGCTTCGTCATGCCATTCCTGTGAGTAACCGTCGCCATTGAAGATCACCGAGCCGTGTTCGTCGATGATTTCCTTGAGCAGCGTCTGCACGGCCGGAGCAAGCTTCGATGCATCGCCGCCGGTCGCCTTCTCCAGTTTCGTCGCGATGTAGTCGAGCGAGTCGGTCATGATCGTGTTCAGCGCGACCAGCGGACCGGACAGCGATTGATTGGATCCGACCGCGCGGAACTCGAACTTGTTGCCGGTGAAGGCAAACGGGCTGGTGCGGTTGCGGTCGCCCGCGTCCTTCGGCAGCGGCGGCAGCGTGTCGACGCCGACCGTCATCACCCCCGGTTGCTTGCTGGTCTTGGCGGAACCCGAGGCCTTGATCTGGTCGAAGACGTCCTTGAGCTGTTCGCCCAGGAAGATTGAGATGATCGCCGGCGGGGCTTCGTTCGCACCGAGGCGATGATCATTGCCCGCGTGAGCCACCACGGCCCGCAGCAGCTTCGAGTGCTTGTGCACGGCGCGAATGACCGCGGCACAGAACACCAAGAACTGCATGTTTTCGTGCGGGGTTTTGCCCGGTTCGAGCAGGTTGCCCTGCGTCGCGTTGCCGAGCGACCAGTTGCAGTGCTTGCCCGATCCGTTCACACCGGCGAACGGCTTTTCGTGCAGCAGACAGGTCATGCCGTACTTTTCGGCGACGCGCTTCAGAATCAGCATGGTCTGCTGCTGATGGTCCGCGGCGACGTTGGCGTTTTCGTAGATCGGGGCAATTTCGTACTGGCTCGGAGCCACTTCGTTATGCCGCGTCTTGACGGGAATCCCGAGCTTGTACGCTTCGCGTTCGACTTCCAGCATGCACGCCAGCACGCGGTCGGGAATCGCACCGAAGTACTGGTCGGCGAATTCCTGCCCCTTCGGCGACGCCGCACCGAACAACGTGCGGCCGGTGGCGATCAGGTCGGGACGCGCGAAGTAGAAGTTGCGGTCGATCAGGAAGTATTCCTGTTCCGGGCCGCAGGTGGCCGAAACATGGGCGATCTTGTCGTGACCGAACAGCTTCAGGATGCGTTGGGCCTGAACGTTGACGGCCTTCATCGAGCGCAGCAGCGGGGTCTTCTTGTCGAGGGCTTCGCCCGTCCATGAGAAGAACGCCGTCGGGATGCACAGCGTCGTGCCGTTCGGGTTCTCGAGGATGTACGCCGGGCTGGTGACATCCCACGCGGTGTAACCACGGGCTTCGAAGGTGGCGCGGATCCCGCCCGAGGGGAAGCTCGACGCATCCGGTTCACCCTGGATGAGCTGGCCACCGGTGAATTCGGAAAGTGCGCCCCCCTGGCCGTCCGGGGAGAGGAAGCTATCGTGCTTTTCGGCCGTGATGCCTGTGAGCGGATAGAAGACGTGGGCGTAGTGCGTCGCGCCCTTTTCGATCGCCCAGTCCTTCATGGCCGAGGCGACCGAGTCAGAGATCGAAGCGTCGAGCGGCTCGCCGGCTTCGATTGTCTTCTGCACCGACTTAAAGATGCTCTTGGGAAGACGATCCTTCATCACCTTCAGATTGAAGACGTTCGTGCCGTAAAGCTCGTTGATCGAGGTTTCAGCGAAGTTGAGGGGTGCCGTGAGAGGTTTGTAACTGTTGACTGCCGAGATTGCCTTAAGCCGCGCTTCGCTGCCACTCATGGAACGTACTTTCCTCTGTGTTGATAAGGATGTGAGCGCCGAACAACCGGATAGCATGCTTTTCGAGCAATCAGCGTACCGTTGTCCGG
Organism: Planctomycetaceae bacterium; assembly: GCA_035686985.1. Lineage (GTDB taxonomy): Bacteria > Planctomycetota > Planctomycetia > Planctomycetales > Planctomycetaceae > DSVQ01. The sequence goes on from DASRYX010000569.1 coordinate 5,030, forward strand.
TTTCCGGGTCGAGCCTGTAAAACGAGCCCGGATTTCGCCGTGTCTCCACGTTTGTGCACAGTATTTAAGCACAAACGCCCGAAAAGCGACATTTCTTTGCCGACGAGTTATCGTGAATTCCCGTCAGAATCCGAACCTTTTCCGGTTCGATCCTCGTAGAATTACGGCCCGGACTGGAGTTCCGTGGCGTGCCGATCCGAAACACGGTCTGCGGTCACACCGGTCGCGCTGCGGCAAAAATCTGACCGCGGCTTCCGGTCGGTTGACTGGACCGCGTGCGCGGATTTGATAAGATGCTCACATCGCGGCCGACAACGGTCGTCGATCTGGGGCGGTAGCTCAATTGGTTAGAGTACCGGACTGTCGATCCGGTGGTTGCGGGTTCGAGCCCCGTCCGCCTCGCTAGCTCGGAATGTCTAGGCTTTTTGCCGGTCATTCCTGAAAACTGAAGACCGCCGTGGGAACAATCCCGCGGCGGTTATTGTTTTGCCCTGTCTCGATCAAGACTGAGAACTGGACTCCAGCGGCGTTTCTGCGACAATCAAAACAGCAAACACCACGCCTTCTTTCAGAGCTTCACCATGCTGCGGCGCGACTTCCTGCAGGCATCAGCCGGAACCCTGGCGTTCCGCGCCAGTCGATTGTCTGCGACCGAGTCGAATGAAACGGCTGCCGTTCCGCTGGGCAAGGCAGAGCATTGCGTTGTGATCTGGCTCGGCGGTGGAGCCGGGCAGATGGATACCTGGGATCCCAAAGCCCTCGGTGATCCGCAGACGAAGAAGCCGGGTTCGTATTACCCCGCGATTGATACCGCGGTCGCGGGAACACAGGTCTGCCAGCACCTGCGACGCTGCGCTCCTCTCATGGACCGCTTCAATCTGATCCGCACGGTGCACCATGACGTCATCGATGAGCACGCCTCGGCGGTGAACCGGCTGCACACCGGCCGCCCCGTCAGCGAAACTGTGACCTATCCGTCGCTCGGTTCAGTCATCGTCAATCAACGTGGCCCTGCCGGCGATGGCGTGCCTCCTTACGTTCTGATCGGCTATCCCAGCGCCACGCGCGGCCCCGGTTTTCTCGGTGCGAAGTGCGGCTATGTCTATCTGACGGACACCGCCTCGGGCCCGGCAGGACTGTCACGGCCGCCAGAAATCTCGGCCGAGCGGCAGATCCGCCGGGAAGAACTGCTGGCAAAAGTTCGCAGCGAGCGCACCGCCAACGCGATCACCAAAAACTATGACGCAATGATCAGTGAGGCGCTGCGTTACGGCAAACCTGAGTTCCAGAAGATCTTCCACCTCGACACCGAGCCCGCGGACCTGCGCAACGGCTATGGCGGCGAATTCGGCCAGCGGTGCCTGCTCACGCGGCGGTTATTGCAATCGGGCGTACGGACGGTGGAAGTCGCGCACAATCTTAACTTCCTCAACGGCACCGGTTGGGATGTTCACAACGAGGGCATTCTGAATCAGTTCAAGCTGATTGAAGAACTTGATCAGGCCCTGTCCGCGTTTCTGCTGGATCTCGAGCGCAACAAGCTGCTCGACAAAACGCTCGTGGTGGTGGCCACCGAGTTCGGTCGCCCGGCCGGATTCGACGGCGGCGGCGGCCGCGGTCATCACGGCAAATGTTTCAGCATTGCGCTCGCCGGTGGCGGCTTGAAGAACGGACGCACGATCGGCCTAACCGATGATTTGTCGATGCAGATCGTCGAGCGCCCAGTCTCGGTGCCGGATCTGCACGCGACGATCTACGCCGCACTCGGCATCAACCCGAAAGAAAATCTGTACGCCGGCGATCGCCCCATCCCGATCACTGACGGCGGCACCCCGATCGCGGAGTTGTTTGTGTAGCAGTTTTCAGTTCCAAGTTCTCAGAGAAGAGGCTCTGTGTGCTCTCCTCACTGAGAACTGAGAACCAGCAACTAAGAACTGCTAGTACGCCCGGCGTTGTCGGGATGACGGGATGTTCAGCGCCTTGCGATATTTCGTCACCGTGCGGCGGGCGAGGTTGTAGCCCTGCTTGGCGAGTTCATCGACCAAGGCATCGTCACTCAGCGGATCGTCTTTGTTTTCCTTGTCGACGATTTCCTTGAGCTTCAACCGGATGATATCCCACGCGACTTCTTCGCCGCTTTCGGTGGTGGTGCCGCCGCCGAAGAAACGCTTGAGCGGAAACAGCCCGCGCGGGGTCTGAATCCACTTGTCATCGACGGCCCGCGACACCGTGGTCACGTGCACGCCGACCACATCGGCGATCTGCTGCATCTTCAGCGGCACGATGAATTCTGGGCCGTGCGTGAGGAATTCGGTCTGGCGGTCCACGATCGCCTGAGCGACGCGCTTGAGCGTGTTATGCCGCTGTTCGATCGATTCGATCAGCCACTTCGCCGAATCGATTTTGCGTTTGATGTACTCGCGCGTCGTGGCATCGGCGCCGTTGCGGAGCATTTCCTGATATCGCTTGCTGATCCGCAGGCGAGGCGTGTATTCGTCTTCCAGCCGCACGGAGTACGTCCCACGCTCGTCCTGGTCAAGAAACAGATCCGGCTTCACCGTCTGCACCGGCTTCATTTCGAACCCGGAGCCGGGAAACGGATCGAGCTTCAGCAGCTCTTCGTGCGCGGCCTTGATCTGTTCGATCGTGTAGCCGGTTTTGCGCTGAATCAACGGCAGACGATTCTGCGCGATGTCTTCCAGATGGGCGCTGATGAGCGTGACGAGCACATCTCGTCCGGGCGTGTCCTCTTTCACCTGCAGCAGCAGGCACTCCTTGGGATCGCGCGCACCGACTCCGGGGGGGTCCAGCCGCTGGATTCGCAACAGGGCTTCACGAGCATCCGCTTCACTGACGGACTTGCCGTAGAGCTGCATCAGCTCCTGCAAGCTCGCCGGCAACCGGCCGTGATGATCGAGATTTTGAATCAGGAATTCGCCGAATTCGCGGACTTCGCGCGAAACGTCGAAGTAGCCGAACTGCTCGATCAGGTATTCCTGCAGCGACTGCGATTTCTGTGCGATGTTCGCGATGACATCGTGGGCGCGGTCGCTGTCATCGGAAATGCGATTCGCGGACGGCTTACTGCCGGACGTGTAGTTGTCGTCGGGCCATTCGGACGACATTTCCAGCAGCCGTTCAAAGTCGGCTTCGCTGTTATTTTCCCCATCGACAACGAGCTCACGCTCAGCGATCGGTTTTTCGGTCGCTTCCAGCTGTGCCTCGGCAACCTCTTCTCGATGCCGTGGTTCATTCGGGTCGCCTGAGACGCGCTCCAGGCAAATGTTCTCCTGCAGTTCCTGCTCGATCTTTTCATCGAGCGCGAGGACGGGTAGCTGCAGGATCTCCATTGACTGGATCATGCGCGGAGCCAGCTTCATCTGCTGGCTCATTCTCATCTGTTGTGACAGGTTGAGTTGCATCGCGCTTCCGGTCTAATTCGTGGTAAATCAGGTTGCGATAAATCGTTTCAATCGGCGTAACTGTTAAAAATCCTGTCGACCGCGCAACGCATCCGCGAGCATCTCGCGGTTGGCAAACTCTAGCACGCTTCCGGAGGCAATCCCGCGTGCCAGGCGCGTAATTCGCACATTGTCATTCGCCAGCAGGTTCGAGATGTAAAGCGCCGTCCCATCCCCTTCGAGCGTGGGATTCGTTCCCATCACAATCTCAGTGACGCCGTCGTGACGGACACGCTTCACCAACTCGGCAATGGTCAGGTCGTCGGGGCCGACACCGCTCAGCGGAGCGATCCGGCCGCCGAGGACGTGATACAGACCGTTGAAAATCCCCGTGGCTTCGAGCGCAATCAAATCCTTGGGCTGCTCAACGACACACACCATATGCTGATCCCGGCGGGGATTCTGACAGATCTCGCAGAGTTCGCCTTCCGTCAGATTGAAGCACTTCTTGCAGCGGTGCACGGAAGACCGGACATCGCGAATGGAGTCGGCGAGCCCGAGAGCTTCGTCTTCATCACAGCCGAGCAAATGCTGCGAGAGCCGTTCGGCGGTTTTGCGGCCGATTCCGGGCAACGCCGCCAGACAGTCGACCAGTCGGCCGACCGACGGGCCGTACGGATGCTTCGGTGATTCCATCGTTCTGGCCATGATCAACCCATTCCGCCGAGCATCTTCATGAAGCCCGGCATGCCGTCGACACCCATGATGTCTTTCATCTCTTCCGCGGCGACAAGACGGACTTTTTCCTGGGCGTCATTCACCGCGTCGACAATCAACGACTGCAGACGGTACTGGTCGCCCGACGCGAGAAGCTCCGGGGAGATGTTGCAGCCGAGTGTTTTGCTGGTGCCGTCCATTTCGATCCGGACAAGGCCGTCGCCGCCGGTTCCGGTGACCCGCTTCGCAGCCAGGCGGTCTTTCATTTCCTGCATGCGGCCGCTCAGGCCCTGCAACTGCTTCATCATGCCGGCGAGTTGACCGAGTTCTTTGAACATAATCGTTTATGCCACTTCCTCTTCCGTATCAGCGTCCGGGATGGCGACGCGTCCGATCTCGTGGACACGCCACAGGTCGACGCCGAAGGTTTTCCCGACTTCCTGCACCAGCGGATCTGTTGGCTCTTCCACCGATCGCCGAGCGGTCGGAGTGGTGGGTGGAGCGGCCACGGTAGGTGGCGGAGCAACGGATCCTGATGCAATTCCAAACCGCAGACGGATCGATTCTCCTGTCAGTTCGTGCACTGCAGCTTCAATCTGCGAAAGGACTTCCGGACGCTGGCAGGCCTTTCGGCCCATATCATATCCAGCCGGAAAAGAAAATTCCAGTAGATTCGGTCCAGAAATTGCAGTTGACAAGACTTGGCGAAGGTACGTCCCGATGATGTCCGGAAAACGGGCCTGTAATCGGTTGAGAATCTCCGCCCCGCAATTCGGCCCCCAGACGACAACTGGTTCGATAGGCTGAGTTTGTGGCGAAGAATCATCTACGGCTGATCCTGTGACAGGCTCAGCCGTTTTTTTTTCCACGGTTCCCAGATTTCTCGCCGTGGATGGCATCGCCGGTGCTGCGACCGTCCGAGTTGCAGCGCCGCCCGCGCTGACAATCGCCCCGGATTTTAATTGCGCGATCAGATCGTCGAGCCTGTCCAAGTCCTTCAGCAGCGAAACACGCATGAGGGCCAACTCCGCGAGAGCCCGGCCCATCGTGGTTCGTTGCATCTTCAGCTTGGTTTCCGCAAGGATTTCGAGCGCGGCGACGATTGTCTGCAGGCCCCACGCCTGCGCTTGGGCCGCGACTTCAGGGCGGCGATCGGACCCGACCGCGGTGAGGGAAACGGCTTCGGACCCGGTCGCAGTGACCATCAGATCGCGCGTGTACGCAATTAGTTGATCGAACAGCGGTTCGAGCTGCACACCGTCCTGCAATGCTCGATGAAACTGCTCCAGCGCGAGATCCCGCCGGCGATCGATCAGCGTCTGGGCCAGATCGATCAACCGCTCATCCGGCGCAGTTCCCAGAAGTCGATGCACATCGGCCGCGGTGATCTTATGGGCGCCGAACGCCAGCAGTTGATCGAACAGCGACTGGCTGTCGCGCATCGAACCGGCGGCACGACGCGCGACGAGTTCCAGAGCCGCTTTCTCGACTTCGAACCCTTCCGCGTCAGCGAGCTGCTGCAACCGTCCCATGATGTTATCGGTGGCGATCGTGCCGAAGTCGAACCGCTGGCACCGCGAGAGAATCGTGTCGGGAACCTTGTTGGGCTCCGTGGTACAGAAGATGAATTTGACCGACGGCGGCGGTTCTTCCAGCGTTTTCAGGAGCGCGTTGAACGCCTCCTTGGTAAGCATGTGGACTTCGTCGACGATGTAGATCTTGTACTTCGACCGCATTGACCGGACATGCACGTTGGCCCGCAAGGCCCGGATGTCATCGATTCCGCGGTTCGACGCGCCGTCGATCTCGGAGACGTCGACGTCCTGCCCGGCGGCGATGCCTTGGCAGACTTCGCACTGGTTACACGGCACGGCGTCGACGGCGTTGGGACAGTTCAGCGCCTTTGCAAAGATGCGGGCCATCGACGTTTTGCCGACGCCGCGGGCTCCGGTGAAGAGATACGCGTGCGCAACGCGGCCTTCATGAATGGCATTCCGGAGCGTCTGGGCAATGCGATCCTGTCCGACGACTTCGGAGAACGTCTGCGGTCGGAACCGCCGGGCTAACGCGGTGTAAGCAGCTTCCATGGGATCAAAAACTCTCGACGGGCGATCGCAATTTCCGCTCGAACGGCAACCGGGATCATACCAAGTTGTGTTTCCGCCCGCGTCGAGGATGAGCCGCGGCCCGCCAGTTCGGAAATCCGGGGCCATCTTTCATCCGCGCGGCGGCGGATTGCGTTGTCCTTGGCGGAATCAGGGTTGATTCCGGAATCTGCCGGTACGGACGCGCTCCCGTCTGGGACGATTCACTGAGACACTCGATGAGCGTGGCGGGGTCGCCGATGTCACCCCAGATTGCCAATTCAGGCAAGCGTCGAAATCCGTGGCGAGGCTATGCGCTGTCGCTGCTCTTCACCGCGGCGGGGTTGTCACTGCTCTTCTTGGCTGGTGCGCAAGGGGTGCTCGGAGCCTGTGAATTTCCGGGCTGGCAGCCGGATCCGACGGCGCTGGTCGTGGAAGCGGTCGCGGGCGGGCTGACCTCGGTGTTCGGCTTCCTGATGCTCGTGCAGGCGAGCCCGTCGGTCGATGAGGAGACCACCTCAGCGTGGATACTGCCGGACCAACGCACCTTTGACGACGATGCCGCAACCTACACTCCGGACACTGCCGGTCCCGCCGGTTGAACGGCCCGCAGCACGCGACTCCGCTCTCTCGGGATGTTACAACGGTATCTCTCCCGACCGTTGAGAAACATCCTGAGGAGCGGACGTGATGCCGTGGCGAATCGTTTGTTCGGGCATGCTGCTTTGGCACGTGTTCAGCCTGTGGACACCACAGCTCTTTGCGGCTGAATCAACCGCTCCCGCGGTGCAGCCGTTTCAGGCGGACAACCTCGTCGCCTGGTGTATCGTTCCGTTCGATGCGAAGAAGCGCGGGCCCAAAGAGCGCGTCGAGATGCTCGCCCGGCTCGGGTTCAAGAAGTACGCCTACGACTGGCGAGCCGAGCATCTGCCGACGTTCGGTGACGAGCTGGTCCTGCTGAAGCAACACGGAATCGAACTCACGGGGCTGTGGTTCCCCACGGCGATGAACGACGAAGCGCGGACGCTGCTGGCCGTTCTCAAAGAACACGGCGTGAAGACCCAACTGTGGGTCACCGGTGGGGGAGGACCGACGGCGAACGTTGAGGAACAACGGCAGCGCGTCATGGCGGAAGCAAATCGGATTCGTCCGATCGCCGAAGCCGCAGCCGAGATTGGTTGCACGGTTGCGCTCTACAACCACGGTGGCTGGTTCGGTGAACCCGAGAACCAGCTGGAGATCATCGCCGCGCTGAAGATGCCCAACGTCGGGATCGTCTACAACCAGCATCACGGACACGATCACGTCGACCGTTTCGCCGTGCTTCTGAAGAAGATGCAGCCGCATCTGCTCGCGCTGAATCTCAATGGCATGGTTCCCAAGGGCGACCAGATCGGCCAGAAGATCATGCCGCTGGGGACCGGACCGCTGGATCTCGCATTGCTCAATGTCGTGAAGGAGAGCGGTTATCGCGGGCCGATCGGGATTCTCGGTCACACGCAGGATGACGCCGAGGCTCGGCTGAGCGACAACCTCGACGGTCTCGCCTGGCTGTTGCCGCAACTGGCCGGAAAAGCCGCGGGGCCGTTGCCGAAGTATCGCACCTACACGCCGCCAAAACCGCCCGGCGAAGCACGACTGGCACCGGGGAAATTCGGCAAAGCGCTCGAGGCGCGTCACGGCGGCGTGCATCTGGAAGGCCAGCCCGCCTTCCGGGAAGCACCACTGACACTGGAACTCTGGACAAAGCTGGCGGATCGCGGTCCTTACAACATTCTCGTCGCGAACGAACTGAAATCCTCTGGCACGCATTGGGAACTTTTCAGCATGGCGGGGACGGGACATCTCACCGTCTATCTTCCCGGCCATCAGCCCGATCATGTGACCAGCCAGGCGAATATCTGCGATGACCAGTGGCACGCTTTGGCGATGATCTACGAACCGACGCGCGTGCGGTTGTTCGTGGATGGCAAACCGGTCGCCGATCAGAAAATCGAACGCCGGGCGGATCGACCGTCGCAACCCGGGGGCTTGGCCATCGGCGAACTCGTCGGTCGCGAGATCGGATGCAACGGCCTGATTGATGACGTGCGGCTTTCTAAAGGCGTTCGTGAGGTCACCTCGATTCCCACCGGGCCGCTGACGCGAGATGCCCAGACGATCGAGCTCTGGCCGTTCGATAAAGAAACGGCGCTGCTGAAGGTTTCCGCAAAGCCCGCGAAACAGCCTGGCAATCACTGGGGGAAGGATGTGGTGGGCTTTGACTGGACCGAAAATGACTCGGTCGATGGTCGCTGGAATGCGACAAACGTTGGCCCCTTTCTCACGCACAATCTCTTTCTGCCGAACCTGCCGCCGGTGAAGAAGGCGCTATCGCTGCGGGTGGGCGAGAGGCAGGACGCGACCGTCTGTTTTGATACGGAGACGCTGCAATGGCGGGCCGCGTGGACCGGCGGATTTCTCAAGTTCGATCCGGCACGGTATGGCTTGATCGCGGCGCCGAAATTCGATGGCGCGCTCGCGTTCGCGGTGAAAGATCACGCAGGCTGGTCGATCCCCGGCAGTGCGGAAGCCGCGCGGCTGCAGTACCGCTCGCTGTCGCAGCAGGGGACGAAACTGACGCTGCACTACACCGTTGATGATATCCGCATTCGCGAGCGGGTCGAATTCGCGCAGGTTAATGAGCAGGCCCTGTTTCGGCGTCACATGGCAGTCGGCGCGTCGCCGACCGATCTGGTGATGCACTGGGGTCAACTCGGGACGACTCCGCGGATCGAACAGCACGACGGCCAGGCTCTGCTCCTGTGTGACCGGGGTGAGCAGACCCTCGCCGCTGCGCTGTTCGGTGTTAATGATGCCACGTGGCAAGTCGCGAAGGACGGCACAGTAGCCGTGCAACTTCCACTCTCAAAGGTCCCGCGGCTCTTCGAGGTCCGCATTGGCACGGCGAAGTCTGCTGATCGAGCGGCGCTGCTCGCTGCAATACAAACCAACCTCCCTGCGGAAGAGACGACGACCTGGAATCACCCCGGGAATACCCTCTGGCCGGAGGAGATCATCACGCACGGGCAACGCGGGGCTGACACCGCGGCGTATGTGATCGACACGCTCACGCTCCCCGTCGACAACCCATACAAAGCGCTGCTGTTCGTGGGCGGTCATGATTTTTTCACCAACGGCGATATCGCACTCTGCACGGCGCACGGCGATGTCTGGCGCGTTTCCGGGGTCGACGACACCCTCGAAAAACTCGTCTGGAAGCGCTATGCCACCGGGCTGTTTCAACCGCTCGGGCTGAAGGTCGTCGATGATCACGTCTATGTGCTCGGCCGCGATCAGATCACGCGACTGGTGGACCAGAACGGCGACCAGATGGCGGATGTCTACGAGTGTTTTTCTAACGGCTATGAAACCTCAGCCGGAGGACATGATTACGTCACGTGCCTCGAACGCGATTCGCACGGCCAGTGGTATCTCGCGCACGCCACGCAGGGGGTGCTGCGCATCAGTGCGGATGGTCGGCAGGTGGAGTCCATCGCGACGGGATTACGCAATCCCAACGGTCTTGGCGTCGGCGGCGGAGACATCGTGACCGTCGCGCCGCAGGAAGGAGAGTGGACACCAGCGTCCGCGATTTTTGAAGTCCATTCAGGCGATCACTTCGGCTACAAGGGCCCGAAAATCGCGGAGAAACGGCCGCTCGGTTACGATCCGCCGCTGTGCTGGATTCCGCGTCGGCAGGACAATTCGTGCGGCGGGCAATGCTGGGCCGACACGAAAAACTGGGGGCCGCTGTCGGGTTTGATGCTGCACTTTTCGTTCGGCCAATGCACGATGCTGCCGGTGCTGCGGGAAGTTGTCGACGGCATCGCGCAAGGCGCGGTGATGGAATGGCCGCTGAGCTTCGATTCCGGCGTCATGCGCGGCCGGTTCAATCAACGTGACGGGCAACTCTATGTCAGCGGTTTGAAAGGCTGGGTCTCCTCGGCGGTGAACGACGGCTGTCTGCAGCGCATCCGCTACACCGGCAAGCCCGTGCTGACGCCGGTCGCGATGAAGTCCTACCGCAACGGAATCGCGCTGACGTTTTCCGCGACACTCTCCAAAGATCAGGTGGAAGACTCCACACGGTATCGTGTACAGCGCTGGGATTACCGATACGGTGCGGAATACGGTTCGGAAGAATACCGCGACGTGAAGAAAGGGATCGTCGGCCGCGAGGACGTCGACATTCGCTCGGCAACTATCCTTGATGACGGCAGAACGCTGTTCCTCGAACTCGAGGACTTCCGCCCGGCGATGCAGTACGCCATCACCGGTCAGGTTACGGATGCGTCTGGACAATCCGCGCCGCTTGCGCTCTATCCGACTATTCACCGCACGCCCGCGGAGTCGATCGACGAATCACGAATGATCCGCAAATCGATGCCGGGAATGCTGAGCGCGGAGATCAGGCAACGGTTGCGGCCGGGATTATGGAAAGGCATCTTCCAAGATGACCCACAATCGGAGTGGGTCCGGAACTCCGTCGCTCGTCTGGCTGCATGGCAATGTGCTGAAGGTGAGTCTCCCGCCCCCGGGTTGAAGTCCGGTTCCTGGACTGGACGCTTCGCCGGGTTCCTGCAAATCCATGAAGCGGGACGCTACCAATTTCTCGTGGAAGGCGGCAGCGCCGTGACGTTCGTCGTCGAAGGCGAACAGGAGTTTAATCAGGAAACGGGCTGGACAGAACCGATTCCCCTCAGCCGCGGGTTTTTCCCGATCTTTCTGCAAATTGAAAGCAACGGCGACGGATCTGGGGCGTCGCGATTAGTGTGGCGCAGCGATGCTTTTTCGGAAGAACCCGTTCCGCCGACGGTGCTATGGCATAACCCGGACACGCCACCATTGAATACACCGCCCTGGCAGCAGCGCCACGCGTTGTTTCAGGAGCATCGCTGCGGTCGATGTCACGGATCAACCGCGTCGCTACGCGGCTTCGATGCACCCGACTTGCGTGATCTCGGCGAGCGACTCCATCCGCGTTATGTCGCTCATCATCTCTTGCATCCGCTGGGCCTGCGTAACGACGGGATCATGCCTCATCTCTTCGGTGACACGCCGTGCACCGCAATCGCTGAATGTGCCGTTCCGCGTCCTCGGCCGGCGTCGTCGCAAACTGCTGCTGCGTGACATTCGTCATCTTTAGGAACGCCTGCAGCACTCGACGTTCGGATTCGTCCATCGCAAATC
>DASRYX010000570.1:0-3792 GCA_035686985.1 Planctomycetaceae bacterium
AGGATCTCGGGATATTCGTCAAACAACTGGATGGTGATCATCAGCAGGTCATCGAAATCGACCGACCCGGCGGCTCGCAGGGAGGCCTGATACCGGCGATATCCCGCAGCGGCCAGATACCCCCGGTCGTCATCAATGAACTGTCCGGCTTCATCGGGTCGCACGCCGGCGGTCTTCCAGCGGCTGATCTGGGCGAGCAGATCACCGGGCCGCAGCGCAGTATCAGGAACCTTGATGTCGCGCAGCGCCTTCCGAGCCGCGGACTCCTGGTCCCCGCGGTCATAGATCACGAACTGCGACGGATAGCCGAGGACCTCGATTTCTTCCCGCAAAACGCGGACACAGTAGGCATGAAACGTCGAGATCGACGGCTTCGTCTTCAACCGGCGGCCGAGCAGCGACTGCGTGCGCTCCTGCATTTCCTTCGCGGCTTTGTTGGTAAACGTCACCGACAGGATGCGGTCCGGGGACACACCGCGACGGATGAGCTCTGCCATCCGCATCGTGATCACGCGCGTCTTTCCCGTGCCGGCACCAGCGAGAACCAGCAGCGGTCCCTGCATGGTGACGACGGCATCGCGCTGCGAGGGATTCAGTCCGTCAGTCGGCGAAGTCGGGCGGGCGGCGGTGGTCAATCCGTGACTCATCGGGGAAGTGGTTAGTGGATAGTAGTTAGTGGATAGTGAGTTCAAAGAGGGTACGGATTCTGGCAATCCACTAACCGCCATCCACTTTCTCTTACGACAGCCGCTCGTAGGCTTCGCGGAGTGGTTCGAGCATCTGGCCCATCGTCTGCCAGCGGTCGTCCGGGCGCAGGGCGAGGCCGCGCATAATGGTTTGGGCCACCTGCGGGTCGATGCCCTTGGATAATTTCTGCAGATCGGCGGGCGGATGATTGATGTGCTGCATGACGGCTTCGAGCGTTTCGCCGGCGTCCCAGGGCAACCGGCGAGCGTACATCTCGAAGCACATGATCGCATACGAAAAAATATCGATCCGCTGGTCGGTCCGCATCCGCTTGATAAGCTCGGGAGCCATGTAGTTGGCAGTGCCCGTGCGATTGCCGGGCTGCTGGAACGGTTCGGTATTGGGAACCACAAGTCCGAAGTCGATCAGCTTGATGGACCACTGCCGGTCGAGCAGCACATTCCGCGGACACAAATCGCGGTGGATCCAGTTCTGTCGGTGAAAATGCTCGATCGCTTCGCCGAGCTCGATGCAAAACCGCAATCGATTCTGCTTCATCACATCGTTCTGGAGATCGATGAGATAGCTGAGCCCGACGCCCTCGATGAACTCCATCACTAGATATTGCTCGTTGTTCGTCGTGATGCCATGCTCAAACGTCTGCACAATGTGCGGATGCTTGAGCTGGACCGCAATTTCGCCCTCGGTCGGCTTGCGGACTTTCATGCCCTGAAAGCGGGCTTCGAAGCGCTTGGTCTTTTCGATGTCGAGCAGCTTGAGGGCGACCACGCGGCCGCTGAGGTAATCCTTGGCCCGCCAGACTTTGGACATGCTGCCCTGCCCCGTTCGCGCCAGGAGCTCGAATCGCTTGGCGACATCGACTCGCTCGACCTTCGGCTTGCGCGTGAAGAGCTTCTTGAAGAAGTCCATGGGGCGGCTGATGGTTGATGGTGAATGGCTGATAGTCGGAAAGTCTGCGAGTTACTTTACCATGCCCCGCTGTCGAATACAGCGAGTACTTTCACTGAGCCACAAAACCATATGCCATCAACGGATTAGAAACCGCAATAATCGATCAGCTTGGAAATCTCGCCACGGAGCTGCGGGCGGGCGACGATCCGGTCGACGAAGCCGTGTTGCAGCAGGAATTCGCTGGTCTGGAAACCCGACGGCAACTCGATTTTCACGGTCGCTTTCACCACGCGCGGCCCGGCGAAACCGATCAGCGCTTTCGGTTCGGCGAGAATGATATCGCCGAGGGACGCAAAGCTCGCCGCGACGCCGCCCATGGTGGGGTTCGTCAGCACGGAGATGAATAATCCGCCCTGCTTCTGATACCGCGCGAGCGCCGCCGAGACTTTGCCCATCTGCATCAGCGACAGAATGCCTTCGTGCATGCGGGCTCCACCGCCCGAACCACTGACGATGACCAGCGGCAACTTCAGCTCGGTCGCTTTCTCGACGGCGCGGGTCAGCTTTTCACCGACGACCGAGCCCATGCTCCCCATGATGAAGCTGGAATCGGTGAGAGCCAGCACCAGCGGACGGCCGCGCAGATAGCCGCGGCCGGCGATGCACGCCTCTTTCATCCCCGTCCGTTTCTGTTCGCTGACGAGCCGATCTTTGTACGGCTTGGAATCGACGAAGCCCAGCGGGTCCGTCGGTTCGAGATTGGTCCACCACTCTTCGAAGCTGTCTTCGTCGAGGAGTTGCTGCACCCGCACGTGTCCGGGGACGGTGAAGTGATGGCCGCAATCGGGGCACAGATGGAGATTGCGCTCGACCTGCAACCGGAAGACGGTGTTGTGGCAGGAGTCGCAACGGATCCAGAGCCCCTCGGGCACGCCGCGCTTCTTGGGCAGGCTCTCGTCGCTGTTTTCGGTCGTCGTCGTGGTACCGGTGCTCATGTAAGGATCTCGTTCTCTCAGGCGGACGCGGCGAGCGCCGCCAGGCTGTCCATGGCGTGGGCGAAATCCGACGTATCAAACACGGAACTGCCGGCGACGAACAACCGTGCCCCGGCCTGGCTGGGGGCTTGAATGGTCGCCGGACCGATGCCGCCATCGATCGACAGCAGCGTCCGCGGGTGCGCCGCTTTTTTCAAGTGCTCGAGTTTCGGCAGCACTTCCGGCATGAAGGACTGACCGCCGAAGCCGGGCTCGACGCTCATGATCAGCACGAGGTCGACGTCGTCGAGAACCCGCAAGACACCATCGATCGGCGTCTTCGGATTGACGGCAAGTCCGGCGAACAAACCCGCGCTGCGGATCCGCTTCAACAATGAGCGAGGCTCAGGCACCGCTTCGATATGAAAGGTAATCGCGTCGCAGCCGGCTTTGACGTAATCGTCGAGATACTTCTCCGGATCGCTGACCATCAGGTGGGCGTCGAAAAACAGATCCGTCTGCTTTCGCAGCCCGGCGATGACCATCGCGCCGTAAGAAAGGTTGGGCACGAAATGGCCGTCCATCACGTCCCAGTGCAGCACTTTCGCTCCGGCGCGATCGAGCTCGGCGATCTGCTCGCCCAAACGGGCGTAGTCGCACTTCAGCATCGAAGGGGCAATGATCGGCCCGATAGCAGGAAGCGAACGCGGCGGCATGTTGCATCACAAGCTAAAGAGAAACCCAGGGATCGCAATCCCTGGGCTTCCGAGGTCACAATGTCACACTGTGACGATTACTTGAGCTTCGCGACCTTGGCGATCAGGTCGGCGGTGCGGTTCGAGTAACCGTACTCGTTGTCGTACCAGCTCAGAATCTTGACCATCCGCTTCTGCATGACCATCGTCCATTCCGCATGGAAGATGCTGCTGGCGGGATTGCCGATCACGTCGCTGGAGACGATCGGGTCGACGCAGTACTCGAGGATGCCCTTCAGGCGGCCTTCCGAGGCTTCCTTCATCGCGGCGTTGATTTCCTCGACGGTGACGTCCTTCTCGACTTCCACCACGAGGTCGACAATGCTGCCGACCGGCACCGGCACGCGGAGCGAAATCCCGGTCAGCTTGCCGTTGAGCGCGGGCAACACTTCCCCCACGGCCTTTGCAGCACCCGTGGTGGTCGGAATGATGTTGATTGCCGCGGCGCGAGAACGGTAGATGTT
>DASRYX010000571.1:0-9183 GCA_035686985.1 Planctomycetaceae bacterium
GACAACCGGCTGATTCGGGCCGAAGACTTCCCCCGACGCAATCCGAAAGGTCATCGCGTAGCCGATTTGTCCGGCCGCGCCCGTAATCGCCACATGAATCGGGGCCGTCATCGCCAGTCACTCCAGAGTTGTCTTGCGGTCTGTTTCAGCCCGTAGCGTACCGCGAAGAACGCCACATCGGCAACCGACGGGAAAGACAGGCGGAGGAGGGCGGTGGGGAGTGGGCAGTCGGCAGTGGGGGATGTGCGATTGAACGCTTGTTAGGGAATTCGCTGAGTTTTGCACGCCCGGAAAAGTGGATACAATCCCGCCGCGCCTGCAGGAATTCGGCGCCTGAACTGCGTCCCGGCGAGGAAGATCAAAACAGCATGGATCTGTCGCATTATCCCCACACCGGCTGGGTGATCACTGGTATTGTTGTCTTTTTCTTTGTGCGGTTGGGAATTGGTTACTGGGCGGCCCGGCAGGTCAACAACGCGGCCGACTTCGTCGTCGCCGGCCGCGGCTTGCCGATCTATATGACCGCGTCCTCCATCATGGCGACGTGGTTTGCCGCTGAGACGCTGATGGGCGCGAGCGCTCACGCCTACGAACACGGCTTTCAAGGGGTGATCTTTGATCCGTTCGGAGCGGTGCTCTGCCTGGCGGTCTCCGGCGTGTTTTTCATCCGGTTGATGCGCCGGGCGCGGTATCTCACCGTCGTCGATTTCTTCGACAAGCGCTTCGGCAAGGAATTCGGCTTCATCAGCTCGCTGGTCCAGATTCTCGCGTATCTCGTGTGGACGGCGGCGCAGTTTGTGGCGGGCAGTGTGGTCGTTCACTCGCTGCTCGGTTGGCCGCCGTGGGTGGGGATCGTCATCGTCGGCGTGATCGTGACCGGCTACACCACGATGGGGGGAATGCTCGCCGATACGGTTCTCGATTTCATCCAGATGTTCTTCACGGCCGGCGGGATTACGGCACTGTTTATCGCGGTGCTATCGCAGGTGGGGGGGATGGAAGGGATGCTGAACCACGGCGGCAGCCGGTATGTGCCGGAACCGTTTTCGCTACTGCCGCTGCCGGGATCGCATGGCTACCTGGGCTACACCGGGCACATGGGGACGTTCTACTGGATCTCCGCGTGGCTGACGATCGGCCTGGGCAGTGTGGCGACGCAGGACCTGATGCAGCGCTCGATGTCAGCCCGGAATGAGGCGACCTCCGTCTGGGGCAGCTATATCGCCGCGATTCTCTATTTCACGTTCGGCGTGATGTCGCCGCTGATCGGCATCATGATTTACAAACTGAATCCGAATATCCCCGAGGATCAGGTCGAAAGTTTGCTGGTGATGGCGTCTGTGCAGTACCTGCCCGTCTGGATGAACGTGCTGTTCATTGCGGCACTTACCTCGGCGATGATGAGTACGTCCGACAGCGCGATTCTCGCCGGGGCCTCGGTCTTCACCGAGAACATCGCGCCGCTGATCGGCATGAGGCTGGATGACATTCAGAAGCTGAAGTGGACCCGCATCATGGTCGTCGTGATTGGCACGGCGTGCATGGTGATTGCGCTGCTGATCGGCGAGACCTATCGGCTGGCGCTGATGGCGTGGTCGGTTCTGCTGGTGGGCATGTTTGCGCCGTTCGCGTTCGGCATGTACTGGAATAAGGCGAACCGCTGCGGGGCGATTGCCTCGACGATCAGCGGTGCCGTGGTCTGGGTCGTCGGGATCGTGATCTATTATCCCTCGACGATTGCCGCCAATCTGGATGAAGGGGGCGTGGTCGACTGGGGTGTCCGCGAAGATGCCATCTGGGATGCCGTCTATATCGCGTCGACCCCGGCGTTTGTGGTGTCGGTGGTCCTGATGGTGCTGGTTTCGCTGGCGACCTACAAATGGGACAAGCCGCTGCCGCTCACCGACGTGGATGGCAATCCGCTGCCCTTGAAGAACCGTCTGGGCACCAACTCGTTCCGCGATGTCTTTCGCGATGAACCAGCACCCGCGACAGAACCAAGCCAGACGACGTGACGCAGGGCGATCGGGGTGGCTGGGGCGAAGTCCTCGCCGCTCCGGAAGAGAACGCGAATTCCTGGGTCGTCGCAGGCTCCGACCCAGCCACCCTGCGTCCCTGAACCATCCACCATCAGCGAGAAACGAAAAAACCCTTCGCGAGTCGACGAATTCCCGGGGTGGTTGGTGGACCACATCCGGGAGCGCGTCGACTGCGAAGGGCTCGTCCCCCCCAGGACACCGAGAGCGTGAAGGACAAGCACGCTCGCGGCGTTCGAGATACTCGGGTGCGCTCGGGCAGGGAATCGGCGGTCAGTACGCGGGCAGCTGGCCCGCACCGTCCTGCAACGATTCCCGCTCGACTTTATACCGTTCGAGCGCACGAATCTGATTCGATAGTTTCGTTTCCGGACCGGCCGGGAAGTACTGCACGTCGTCTTCCAGGTAGTACGCTGAAGGCAGCGTCTGGCCGCCCATCGTCGTCTGCAGGCATCCCACCGAGCCCAAGCTGCCGAAAAGGCAAAGCCCAAGCAACCAGCGGGAACCTGTCGCACACGTCCGTGCGTTCATAGCCACGTCCTTACCGGAATGGTCCTTCACGACGGGCGGCCAACCAGCCACACGACCGTCGCCCCATACTCATCGGCTCAGCACGGGCGGAAACTTCGACATAATCCGCAGAGTCAGTACAGTTTGCAGCGCTCCCGCCGGTTCGCCGGGTTGATGTTGGTGTTTGTTTTTCGACGGGTGGCAGTGCGTAACTCCTTACTCCGTAAGCATTCTCGCATTCTCGTTCCCAAGCTCTGCTTGGGAACGCTCCGGTCGGAAGCTCTGCCTCGCCTTGAAAGACGAAGCAGAGCTTCGGAGAAGAACATTCCCCAGCAACTTGGGAACGAGAGGGGTGACTGTTCGTTTGTTTCCAGTCCGAAATCAGCACCGATAGACGGCGGATTGTCATTCGACGTGGTTCGAATGCCCGAAACACGTGAGCCGGTACGATGCCACCGTTGCGAAGTTCCCCCGGAGAATCACCGATGCTGCGATTCTGCTGCGTGTTCCTCTGTCTGACGGCGACCGTAGTGGCGGCACCTGCCAAGCCGAACGTGGTCTTCTTTCTGATTGACGATCTCGGCAACACCGACGTCGGTTACCACGGCAGCGAGATCCGGACGCCGAACATTGACCGGCTGGCGAACAGCGGGGCGAAGCTGGAAGCGTTTTACGTGCAGCCCGTCTGTTCCCCCACGCGGGCGGCGCTCATGACCGGGCGGTATCCGATGCGGCACGGATTGCAGGTCGGCGTCGTGCGGCCGTGGGCCCAATATGGTTTGCCGCTCGAGGAGCGGACGTTGCCGCAGGCGTTGCAGTCGGCGGGCTATGAAACCGCGATCTGCGGCAAGTGGCACCTCGGCCACTTCCAGCGGGACTATCTGCCGACCAAGCGCGGCTTCGACCATCAGTACGGTCATTACAACGGGGCGCTCGATTACTTCACGCATGATCGCGACGGCGGCTTCGACTGGCATCGCGATGACAACGAGTGTCGCGACGAAGGTTACACGACGGTCCTCGTCGGGACGGAAGCCGTGAAACGGATCGAACAGCGGGATCAGAAAAAGTCGCTGTTCCTGTATGTGCCGTTCAACGCGCCGCACTCGCCGCTGCAGGCGTTGCCGGAACATCTCGCGCTGTATGAGAACATCGAGAAGAAACAGCGCCGGACGTATGCGGCGATGGTGCACGCCGTGGATGAGCAGATCGGCAAGATCGCGGCAGCCATCGAGAAAGCCGGGCTGACGGAAAAGACGCTGTTCATCTTCTCCAGCGATAACGGCGGTCCAACGGGCCTCGGCGCGACCAACGGGAAACTGCGAGCGGGGAAGGGGACGGTCTACGAAGGAGGCACTCGTGTGGCGGCGTTCGCGACGTGGGCCGGACAGATCCCGGCCGGCACTATCGTGACGGAGCCGCTGCACATGGTGGACTGGTATCCTACGTTGTTGCATCTCGCCGGCGTGAATCTGCAGCAACCGCTGCCGCTGGATGGTCGCGATATGTGGGCGACGATCACCAAAGGTGAAAAATCGCCGCACGAGGAGATTCTGCTGAACGTCACCCCCAACGGCGGCGCGATTCGTCGGGGCGACTGGAAGCTCGTCGTCGCCGATGATGGAGACGACGACGGCGAAGGCGCTCCCAAAGCGAAGAAGAAACAACGGGCCGCCGGTCAGGGAGTCGAGTTGTTCAACCTCGCGGACGATCCCGGTGAATCCAGGAATCTCGCCACGGAACATGCGGAGCGCGTGCGCGAGCTGCGAGCCCGGCTCGATCACTTCGCGAAAGAAGCGGTGGCTCCGAAGGTCGCGCCAAAGCCCGCAGGATTTGAGTCACCGAAAGTCTGGGGCGAGTGATTCCATCGGCGAGCGGGGGGAGGTTACTCCCCCGGTGATTCGTGTTCGATAGCAATCACCGAGGGGACTTACGTCCCCCCGCTCGCCAGTTTGTTTCTTGCGAGCAGTGATAGAAACTCGAACACGAGATTCGCCCCGAGAATCGCGGTGATCGCGGTCGGGTCATACGGCGGCGAGACTTCCACCAGATCGAAGCCGACGAAGTTCAATCCCGCCAAGCCGCGCACGAGTTGCAGCGCTTCGTAGCTGGTGAAGCCGCCGACTTCCGGCGTGCCGGTGCCGGGGGCGAACGCCGGGTCGACGCAATCGATGTCGAAGGTCACATACAGCGGCCGCGAACCGAGGCGGTCACGGATTTCCTGGATTACATCGGCCATCGGTCGCTGGCGGAACTCATCGATCGTGATCATCCGCGTGCCGAGATTGAGCGAGTCAACATAATCCTGCGGCCCGCTCGTCGGACCGCGAATGCCGAGCTGAATATAGGCCGCGGGGTCAATCAGGCTCTCTTCAATCGCGCGGATGAACGGCGTCCCGTGGCTGTAGCGATGGCCAGAATACTCGCTGTCCCAAGTGTCGGGATGAGCATCAAAATGCAGTACCGCCAGCGGCCCGTGCTTGGCGGCATGTTGTCGCAACACCGGCAGTGAAATCGAATGGTCGCCGCCGAGCGTGATCAGCTTGACGCCGGCATTGAGCCAGCCCGCCGCGTGCGCTTCAATTGCATGATGCGTCGCCATGACATCGACAGGAATTACGGCGACATCACCCGCGTCGACGACTTTCAATGCCGAGAACGGGGCCACCTGCTGCGCGTTGTTGTAGCCCCACAGCAGCAGCGACTGTTCCCGCAACGCCCGCGGCCCCATGCGTGTGCCGCTGCGGTTGGAAGTCGAACTGTCATACGGCACCCCGAGAATCGCGACATCCGCAGCGACGGGTGTCGGCTGCAGCGCCGCACGGGCGAAGGTACAGATTCCCGCAAAGGGCGGCATCGGCGGAATGTAGGACATGACTCTTCCTGAACAACGACGGGTGGCCGGGGCTGGACGACCAAAGGGAGGAAGCCCCGGTAGGACGGTGCGAACTTTCCGGGGCTTCGTGAGTACACTCCAGCCCCGGCCACCCCGGCGAACTGCTCACGGCGCGCAACTTGTCGGCGTGCGGCAGGCAACGTAGACTTGAGTGCAGTCTACGACAACCCACGGAGCGGCGACATCGTGTTTGTGCAAATGGACCTCGTCCGGATCATCGTCAGCGAGATCAACGACCAGCAGGTGATTTTTTTGCGGGAAGTCGACGGGGAACGCTCGTTTCCGATTCTCATCGGCCTGTTTGAGGCCACCAGTATCGACCGCCGCGTCCGGGGGGAAGTCCCACCGCGACCGCTGACGCACGACCTGCTGAAGAACACCATCGAGGCCCTTGGTGGTGAAGCCCAGGACGTGGTGATCAACAACCTCGAAGATCACACGTACTACGCGGCGATCCGCGTCCGCCGCGACGGCGAACTGATTGAGGTCGATGCCCGGCCCAGCGACGCGGTGGCCCTCGCCGTGCACTATCAACCGTATCTGCCGATTTACGTCGAAGACTCCGTCCTTGATGAAGTTGCGTCGTGAAAAGACCCAGCCATCGGAATGGCTGGGCTTCCTGGTGAGACGGCTACTTCGACGGCGTCTGCAGCATTTCCGCGAAGAGTTGCTTCATCTGCTTCCACGATTCTTCGTCGGCGGTCTTGTTGTACTTCATCCCGGGGATGTTGTGCTTGTCCGCGTCCGGCACGGTGAAGCTGTGGACCGCGCCGGGGTAGGACACGACCTGATTGACCACCGCGGCGTCATCGAGCGCCTTCTTGAACGAGGTCACCGCGGCCGGCGGGATGAACGAATCGTCCGCGCCGTGACAGACCAGAATCCGCGCTCTGATCTGCTTGGCTTCTTCCGCGGTCGGAGCCGGTAACGCCGCATGGAACGTGGCCACCGCTTCGAGCTTCTCGCCGCTGTAGGCCAGCTGTAACGCCGTTGATCCGCCGAAGCAGTAGCCCATCGCGGCGATCTTGTCCATCTTCACCGTCGGTTGCGCCTTCAGCACGGCCAGGCCCGCCTGCGCCCGCTTGCGCCACGCCGCGACGTTCCTGCGGGTCTCGGTCGCCATCGCCTGCGCGTCTTTCGGATGCTCGGTCACTTTGCCATCGCCGTACATGTCGCAGGCAAAGGCGACATATCCAAGCTCCGCGAGCTGCTTGGCGCGATCGCGGGCGTAATCGTTGAGTCCCCACCATTCATGCACGACCAGTACGCCGGGGCTTTTTTCCGATGCGGAATCATTCCACGCCAGGAAGCCGACGCATTCCTGATCGCCGTCCTTATAGGTAATCGACTTTGTTTTCACCGCCGCATCGACCGGGACGGAAGACAACACCGTCAGTCCGATCGCGCACAACATCCAGAGGGATCGCAGCATGGTTCTTCCTCACAAGAGCACCAGGAACTCATGACCGCGATTGTACCGACGCCCGCTCGGGAATGGGAACAACCCCGAGCCCTAAGCGCGGGCGTGATCAAGGGCCGCCGCATCGTTGCTGCCGGCACTGTCATCGCGGAAGAACGATTGCGAGATCGGCTCGGAAATCTCTTCCACCGTGTCCGCGAGCAGGACTTCGTCTGGTTGCTGGGTCGCGAGATCGGCGAGCGAGACAATCCCCGCCAGCTGTCCTTCCCGGTCGACGACAATCAACCGCCGGATCAGGTGCAGCCGCATCAACTCCGCGGCGTTCTCGACCGTGTCGTCTTCGAAGCACGTGATCGCATCCGGCGACATCGCATCTTTCACGAGCGCGGACCGCGGGTCATCACCGACGGCGACACAGCGCACCACGATATCCCGATCGGTCAGCATCCCGATCAGTTGTTCGTTGTTCACGACGGGCAGGGGGCCGACATCCAGGTCCCGCATCCGTTCCGCGGCTTCTCTCAGCGTCGCCTGAGGGCTGATGCTCTCGACATGGGACGTCATCAAATCTTTGACCAGCATGATTCTTCCTTCGTAATGGAGAGGTCGACCCGCGATATCGGCACGGATGAACGCATCTTGCATGCCTGCGCACCGGTTTCCGGCGAGCGCACCGCAGAGAGTCGTTGAAACGAACGCCGGAGGCCGATGGAGTTGTGCCGGGATCGAAGACGGTCGCGGCGAAGAGCGCGTTCTCAGAACCGCAATCGCGCAGTTCGCGCGTTTCGCGCTCAATGAGACCGATGCGAATCCTACGCGGAGGGCTGATCCGGCGGGAGCGTCGGCTTCTGCTGGTTCACCTTGTCGTGCAGTTCCGCCAGCTGCCGGTGCAACTCTTCCGCCTGCCCAAACAGCGTGTCGAAGTGAGCGCACAGCTCATCGACCGACGGGTCATCATTCCGGGGCACAGCAGGATCCATTCGCGGACGGTAGTTGAAATCCGCAAGACGGACAACCGGGACTCATGAACATGTCGGCTTTTGGGTCGCCGAACGGCCTGTTCACAGGCGCTTTGGGCAGGAAAACGCCCGGCCGCAGCATCGATGAGGCATTTCCCTTCTTGTTCATCAGGAATTCATTCAGGGCTGAAAAACTGATCTTGTAATTCTGGTTGTCGCTCGGGAGGATGACACGCGACGGGTTCCCGTCTTCTGCGCTCGCAGCGACTGCCAACTCCGAAAGGCAGGTGTCTCATGCATCAACTCTCTGGAACGACGTGGCGGAGTCACGTTCTGACGATTCACGTTCTCTCGGTCGATGAGAACCAATCCGACGCCGAACTGGAAGTCGCGACGGAACCGGCCTCCGGCAATCGAACCTCGCTGGATCTCTTCTGGTTCTGGGTCGATGCCACCCACGCCGAACAGGTCGACGAGTCCGTTGAGGAACTCTGCGTCCATTAGGCACAACGTCCCCTGAGGTCGAATGGTGACACGGCAGTCCGTCCTGCTGACAGGGCGGGACGATTGCCGTGCCGTGGAACGGCTTTTGCGATTTCTTCGCGGGCAATGCGTCCCTTTCCAAAGGAGCCCGCCATGAAGAAGAAATCCACGTCCGGGATGTCGCCCCGCGTCACCAAGTCGCCGCCGATTGAAATCGCCGACCCGCCGCCCTCCGAAGGCGTGAAGGACGAACGCCAGCGCCAGAAGACGAATCAGGTCCTCGGCCCCGAAGGCGGCACGACCGAATGGAACGGCCCGCTCTCCAGCGAAGACCAGCGCCGCAAAGCGCCCTGAAGTGTTGGTGAGGTCGATTGCCGTGTTTCGAGAGCTCGGATTCTCGTTTCGCTCACCGGAACGGGCCGCGCCAGAAAAACAGCGAGACCAGCCAAAAGAGCAGGACCACGCCGTAGAGTAGGCTCGTGAGCCAGAACAGGTTGAACCTGTATCGGCTGCGGCGAGTGTACACATCGTATCCCAGTTTGCTTTCCACCGAGGCGAGCCGCCGCTCAAGGTGAAGAAACTCATCCTGAATCCGGTACTCGAAGTACCACAGCACGACGGTGACAACGATACCGGCCAGTTTTGAAGCCGCAATCACGAACAACGGGACATCGTCAGTGCCGTAAAGAAACGTCACGTTGCCGCCGGTGACGGCAAAGAACAATGTCAGAATCGCGAACCGCAACGCGCTGTAGTGCCGCAGAGCGGAACTCAGTTCGTTGAATTCGTGAACAGAAATTTCTTCCGGAGTCATGCTTGATCCCTTCCGTTAAGCGGACGCGAGGTTCAACTCCAGCAGCTTGGCCAGCAGTTCATCAT
>DASRYX010000572.1:0-1801 GCA_035686985.1 Planctomycetaceae bacterium
GCCAGTATCCCCCCCGAACAAGTCGGCTCGCTCCCTTTCAACTCTGTCTGTCTGCAGCACGGCAAGGCTGACCCGAGCGTGAAAAGCGAATACGTCCTCGTCCCGGTCGAGAAATTCTCCAAGGACCCGGTCCTGCACCAGCTGTTGTCTGCAGTCGCCACTGGCAAAGTCGATCCCCAGGCGGCTCAAGCCGCCGCGTGGCACATCACCGACAAAATGAGCTGGGAACAACTCGCGAACAAGGCCGTGCAGCACACCGGCGGTGTGGCTCCGACCCCGTACTTCACCCCGGCTCAACTGGCCGGTGCGCAGGCTCTGCTCGCTCAAGCCAAGAAGCGGTCCGAAGACGAACCCGCTCCGAAGGCGGAACCGATCCGCTCCGGCCGGACCACCGCCGAAGTGAACTGAGCGGCAATCGATTACTGAACGAGAAGCCCAGCCATTGCGATGGCTGGGTCTTTTCATTTACCGCGCGGCGAGAGCGGTCAATTTCTGTTGCGCGACAGGCGATCCGAACTTCGCCGCCATCTGCCCGTGCATGCGGGCGATAGCGGGCTTTCCCTTCGCCTCGGCCTCACGCGCGAGTTGCTCGTACCGGGCGGCTTTGCCCGTGGTGTCTTCCCGCGGCGTGGCTTTCGTCGCGACCGGTTCGGCCGCGCGGCGTTCGTTCAATCGCGGCGTCCATGGGTCGTTCGCTCGGCCAACGGCACCGGCGAGCAGCGCTTCATCCATCGCCTGCAGGTCATGGATGTAAACCGAAGTGCTGAGCGACGACGCGGAACGCTCGAGCCCGGACGATGTCCCCGGACGGAAGATCCCCGAACTGGTCCGCCCCGAAGCCGCGGTGCCCACACCGCCGAGACGCACACTTCCCCGATCGGGAACAGAGACGGTCGTGGAAACGCCGAATCCACCGACGACGGGTTGCTGCACGGCGACCTGCGCTTCAGCCGTGACCGATGCTCCGCACCC
This sequence comes from Planctomycetaceae bacterium, assembly GCA_035686985.1. Classification (GTDB taxonomy): domain Bacteria; phylum Planctomycetota; class Planctomycetia; order Planctomycetales; family Planctomycetaceae; genus DSVQ01. The sequence goes on from DASRYX010000572.1 coordinate 973, forward strand.
CAGTGCCAGGGCGACCGCGAAATCTCGGAGAGCCACTTTCATTGGACGTAACTCGCAACCGATTTGCACCAATAGCAGAGTGTAACAGCCCGATCAGCCGTCCCCAACAGAATTCCGCCCGCACTTGTGACGGCTCGTCGCAGTCTTCTATCGTACGAGCAACAACGACGATGACCGCACCGCGAAGGAAGACCACAATCATGGTGTCGAGATTGAATACGGGGCTCGCTGCCCTGCTGACGCTGATGGTGTTGCCAACGCTTGTGGTCGCCGATCTGCCCACGCCGCGGCTGGACATTCTACAGCCCGTGGGGCTCGTCGCCGGGAACACCACCGAGGTACTCGTTCAGGGAAACGATCTCGACGGCTGCGAAACGCTGCTTCTCGGTCACCCCGGCTTGCGGGCCGAATTTGTCAAAGCGGAGAACCCGAACCGCCTGCACTTCAAACTGTCTGCCAGTGGTGATGTGCCGACGGGTACTTACGATGTGTACGCGTCCGGCCGCTTCGGCATCAGCAACCCGCGGGTGGTGCATGTTGTCCGGGGAGTCGCCGATGTGCTGGAAGTCGAGCCGAACAACAACGCTGCGATGGCCCAGATTGTCGCGTTAAACGTCGCCATCAGTGGACAGGGCGACGGCAACAACCAGGACTTTTTCCAACTGCCCTTGAAGACCGGGCAGCGGATCACGATCGACTGCTGGTCAGCCCGGCTCGAAACCGAGATGGACCCGACGCTGGCAGTTTACGCGGCGAATGGACAGCAGCTTGCGTCCAATTCCGATTACTACGGCCGCGATCCGCTCATCGATTTCATCGCCCCGGCGGA
>DASRYX010000573.1:0-10337 GCA_035686985.1 Planctomycetaceae bacterium
GATTTGCGATGGACGAATCCGAACGTCGAGTGCTGCAGGCGTTCCTAAAGATGACGAATGTCACGCAGCAGCAGTTTGCGACGACGCCGGCCGAGGACGCGGAACGGCACATTCAGCGATTGCGGTGCACGGCGTGTCACCATCGCGATAATACGATCAGTCCGCGCGGTGAGATCATCAGCGAGGAATCGGATCGCGGGTTGCCGCCGGAAGTGTTGCCGAATCTGACATTTGCCGGTGAAAAGCTGCATGAGCGGGCGATTGCGGAGATCGTCGGTGGCAAGCTGAAAGAGCCGCAGCGAACGTGGCTGAAAGCGAGGATGCCGGCGTTTCCGTTTTATGCGGATGTCATCGCCCGGGGACTCGCGGCCCAGCATGGCGTTGCGGCCACTCAAGCGGAGTCGCCCGCCGTCGCCGTTACGGAAGATGTGTTGGAAGCGGGTCGCAAGTTGACGCTCACCCAGGGCGGGCTCGATTGCCGGCAGTGTCACGGCATCGGTGGTCAGCTCGCCGCGGGAGATGGACAGACCCAGCTCGCGCGGGGGATTGATTTCCTCGCGGTCCGTAGCCGCTTGCGGTATAACTTCTATCGTCGGTTCGTGCTCGATCCGCCGCGGTACGACATCGGGACCCGCATGCCGAAATTCGTCACCGACGGCCGCATCACGAAGGTGAACCACATTTACGACGGTGACGCCCGCCAGCAGTTCGATGCGATCTGGCTGTATCTGCAGTCGCTGGAAAAGTAGGGTCCGCTGTGCGGACCATCTTGTCTCATCGCGGTTAATACGGTCCGCACAGCGGACCCCACGGCAGACTCACTTCGTGACTGAATGCTGCGAGGCGTGGGGGTCGATCTCGAGGTCGATGATCAGCGGCAGATGATCGGACGCCGTGGTGGCCGGCAGGCGTCGCGAGACGTGAGCATGCTCGATTCGCAATGGTCCGCGGGCGAACGCTTTGTCGAGGGAGCCCATTGGCCAGTAGGCGGGAAACGATCGGAACCGCGACGGCGGTGCAGTGACATGCCGATATCCATGAATGGCAAACGGCCCGGCGGCGAGCGTGTTGCGCCAGTCGTTCGTGTCGCCGATGATCAGCGTCGGCAGATGATCGAGCCCGCGAAAGGTGTGATGTTCCAGGAGACGCCGCACCTGCCAGTGGCGTTCACTTTCCCGCAGTCCGAGATGCCAGTTCACGACGCGCAGATCTCCTGCGGGCGTGGCGATCACGGCCCATTGGGCGCCCCGCACTTTGCAGCTCCGCAGCGTCAGTGAAAGAACATGCTCTTCGAGAAACGCCCACCGCGAGAGCAGCAGATTCCCATATCCTCCCTGCGCGACGGGATGTGTGAACTGGAACAGCTTGCCCGCGGCGCGAAGATGCTCGGCGATCATCTCCGGCTGGTTATCAAACTTCGACCGCCGCACGTTCCGGTCCACTTCCTGCAGGCAGACAATGTCGGGCTTCTCGTGATCAAATACGGCCAGAACACGATCGAGCTGATACCGCCGATCGCGTCCGCCGATGCCTTTATGGATGTTGTAACTCAGCACGCGCATGGCAGAAGGGAGTGGGGAATGGGCAATTGGCAGTGGGGAAAAGTCCGTGATCCGTTGTCATTCGTCATTAGTTTAGCCGCGACCCGAAGGGGAGCGCTCCCCTGACGGGTCACGGCTAAACGCGGACATCCTCCGCGGCGGCGTTGACGTCGTTCGCATATCGTCGGCGAATCGGCTCGATGACATCCGCGATGAACCGGTCCACCTGTTCGGGAGCACGGCCGATGAACCGGTTTGCCTCCAAAGCGTTGGTTAAGTCGACGGTGGCAAACGCGGCATCGTTCTTCAGCCGTTCGAGCAGATCGTTGGAACCGCCCTGTTCTTTCACCACGCGGCCCGCATCCTGGCTATGGACGCGGATGCGTTCGTGCAGGTCCTGTCGATCACCGCCGGCCCGCACGCCCGCCATTAGAATTTCCTCAGTGGCCATGAAGGGCAACTCTTCCTGCAGATGCTTTTCGATGACCTTCGGGTAGACCACGAGGCCATCAACGATGTTCCGCAGCAGGATCAGAATCGCATCGGTCGCGAGGAACGCCTGCGGGATCGTCAGCCGGCGGTTCGCGCTGTCGTCGAGCGTGCGTTCCATCCATTGCGTCGCCATCGTCTGGGCCGCCGAAGACTGCAGGCTCATCACGAACCGTGCGAGGCCGCAGACGCGCTCGGACCGCATCGGATTGCGTTTGTACGCCATCGCCGAGGAACCGATCTGATGCTTTTCAAACGGTTCTTCGACTTCCTTACGACTCTGCAGCAGTCGCAGATCACTGGCGAGCTTGTGCGCGGATTGCGATAAGCCGCCGAGAACGTCCAGCACTTGCGCATCGATCTTGCGGGAATAGGTCTGGCCGGTGACGGGGTAATGATCGTCAAACCCGAGCTTGGTCGTCACGCGGCGATCGAGTTCCTCGACCTTCGCATGGTCGCCTTCAAACAGCGCGAGGAACGTGGCCTGTGTCCCCGTGGTTCCCTTCACGCCGCGGAGTTTCAGCCGGACAATGCGTTGTTCGAGTTCTTCCAGATCAAGCACCAGATCGTAGCACCACAGCGTCGCGCGTTTGCCGACGGTCACCGGCTGCGCGGGTTGCAGGTGGGTGAAGCCGAGGCACGGCAGCGCCCGGTATTCTGCCGCGAACCTGGCCAACCGGTCGATCACGCTGACGAGTTGCCGGCGGAGCATTTCCAGCCCGCGACGCATCAGAATCAGGTCCGTGTTATCGGTGACGTAACAGCTCGTTGCTCCGAGGTGGATGATCGGTCGGGCGAGCGGCGCGACTTCGCCGTAGGAGTGCACGTGGGCCATCACGTCGTGACGGAGTTGTTTTTCGTGTCGCGCGGCGGCGGCGAAATCAACGTCGTCGGTGTGCGCCCGCAACTCGGCGAGCTGCTCATTCGTGATGGGCAGCCCGAGTTCCTGCTCGGCTTCCGCGAGCGCCACCCAGAGTTTTCTCCAAGTGGAATGCTTCACCTGTGGCGACCACAACGCACACATTTCCCGCGAGGCATACCGGCCGATCAGCGGGTTGTCATAAACTTCGTGAGACAAGAAACCACCCCGTAGGGTGCGTCGCGACGCACCTCTTCATATTCATGGTCGAGTTGCCGATCCTGGTGCGTCGCGACGCACCCTACGACCAACCGTTTCGTCGCCTGCATCAAACCAGTATCATGAGGCAACTTGACCGACTTGTCACCTGTTCGCCGATGCGCAAGGATTGTTCGATGCCCACGCCGCTTGAATCGCTGGTTGCCTCCGGGACGAAACTCTGGCTCGACAGCATTGATCCCGATCTGGTCCTTGAAAACCGCAAGTTTGGCGCGACCGGGGCGACCTCGAACCCGATCATCATTTCCGACCTGCTGAAAACCGGTCGTTTCGATGACCAGATCCGTGGCCTGGTGCAAAAGGGGCTCAGCGACTCCGAAATCGCGTGGGAAATGACCGACCGGCTCGTGAAGCAGGCGCAGGAAGTCTTCGCCGAAGTTCACACCGCGACCAAGGGTGACGACGGCTACGTCAGCTTTGAACTTGATCCGCTGCTCGAAGATAAGTCTTGCACGCTCTCCGTTGAGGAAAAGGCGAAGCAGTACGTTGCCCTGGGCAAGAAATACGCCGCCGGTCACACCAACCGCATGATTAAAGTCCCCGGGACTCCGGGCGGATTGGCCGCGCTGGAAGAACTTGCCGCCGCGGGAATCACGCTCAACGTCACGCTGCTCTTCACCAAGCGGCAATACGAAATCGCCCGCGACAACGTGTGGCGCGGAGCCCAGCGGCGGTCGTCGCTCACCGGTTTCAAGTCGGTTTACAGCATCTTCGTCAGTCGCATTGATGTCTACACGAAGAAGCACGTGCCCGATCTGATTCCCGAGGCACAGGGTGTCGTCGGCATCGTGAACGCGCAGCGTCTGTGGCAGGAGAACAACCAGTTCTGGGCTGACAAGAAGCTGCCGCTCAAGCAGGAGTTCATCTTCGCCAGCACCGGCACGAAAGATCCGGCGGACTCCCCGGACAAATACGTCGACGCCCTCGCCGGAGCCGACATCCAGACCAATCCGCCCGGCACCAACGCCGCGATTCAGAAGCTCCCCGGCAAGACGTTCACCCGCAAGGTCGACAAGCTGCCACCGGCGAACGTCCTCGCCGACATCGACCAGAAAGTCGACTTCGCGAAGCTCGAAACCTTCCTGATGGACGAAGGCCTCGCCAAATTCGCCGACCCGTTCAACTCCCTGCTGAAGACGATTGCCAGCAAGCGTTAAGGCGAATTCCTGTGTGACGATCTCCTCCGTCAAGTCAAAGTGGGAGTTTGGTATGGACATTCTTGTCTACGGACACGGTGACAAGTCTGAGAGCGGGTTCGGAGATGTCCGAAGTCTCGAAGACTACGTGAAGAGAGGTGTTTTTCGCGAAGAACAGCGTCGTTATCGATACAGTCAAACAAAGCGCGCGGATATCGTCGTCCTATCTCGAGATGGTCTTGCGTTCGGTCATTTTGAAATCGACTCGATGGAAGCACCCACCGCGTCAGATCGTGAGGCGTATCCCCCTGTGAAGCAGGTGTATCTAGTGCGCGAATCTGTGTGGTACCGCGAGCCTGTAAGATTGTCAGACATCGGCATTGTTGGATACCAGTTCGGTAAGCAGATCACGGAAGTCGAATTCCACAGAATTCGGGAGTTAGCTGGTACAGAAACGAGATGGCCTGAAGTCACTGACTGAAAGCGGGACGATGTCCACGAAAACCTGCCGCTTTCCCGCGAGCCTCGTGCTCATCGTCGCGATGGCGTCGGCCCCGATCGCGGCACAGGATGCTAAGGGAACCAACGACGATCTCGTTCCGCACTGCGTGCTGGGGCTCGTGCATGCACCGCAAGTCCACGAAGAGTTGAAGCTCTCAGGTGAGCAGGTCGCGAAGCTGGAAGTTCTGTTTCGCGAGATCGATGCACAGTGGTTCGCGGCCCGTATCCTGCCAGAGGACCAGCAGCGTGCGGTGATCCGTAAGCAGGAGGCCCGGCTCGCGGAGTGGTTCAGCGAGAACGCGACTGCCGACCAGCGAAAGCGGCTGCAGCAGCTGGAATACTACGGCCAGAGCAGTCGCATGCTGCTGCGCAGTGATGTCGCGCGGCAGCTCGGATTGCAGCCTGCTCAGCAGCAGAAGCTGGCGGTCCTCGCACGGGCCGCGGACGAGGCGAAGAACGCGCTGGACCACCTCCAGTTCGGCGATCCGCAAACCAAAACGCTGCAGGCCGCGTTCAATAAGGCCACCCGTGCCGAGCGCGACGGCGTCACGAAGATTGTGCGACCGGAACAGCGCCAGAAACTGCAGACGCTGCTGGGTGATCCGTTCGATGCCAGTCAACTGAAGCGAGTCTATCCGATGGCGCCGGAGTTCGTCGCGGTCAAGGACTGGATCAACTCGTCGCCGTTAACACTGCAGGAACTCCGGGGCAAAGTCGTGCTGGTGCACTTCTACGCCTTCCAGTGCCACAACTGTCACGCGAACTTTGGAATCTATCGACGCTGGCATGACGAGTTGACCGCGAAGGGTGTGGTTGTCGTCGGGATTCAGACGCCGGAGACGAAGAGCGAGCGCGATCCGGACGCCGTCAAAGCCGCCGCCGCAGAGCGTGACCTCAAGTTTCCCGTAATGGTGGATCTGGAGTCCAAAAACTGGAACGCCTGGGGCAACACGATGTGGCCCACCGTCTATGTCGTGGACAAGCAGGGCTATCTCCGCCACTGGTGGCAGGGAGAACTGAACTGGAAGGGCGCCACGGCGGACAAAACGATCGAGGACCTCGTCGAGACGCTCCTCGCCGAGAAGTAACTCGGCTTACCAGCGGAAGGCGTACCCGGTGCCGGTGAAGAGGTCGTCTGCATGATCGTTGAGGCCCCAGCCGATCCACCAGTCGATCTGCGTGTTGGGAGTCAGCTGATATGTGATGCCGCCGTCGAGGTAATGCTCAGGAAAGCTTGCCTCTGTACCTTCGAAGACCAGGACAAACCATTCCTGAAAGATCCCCAGCTTCTCCGTGATCGTGGTGCTGAAGATGATCGACTGATGCGCCGCCGTGTACTTGTTACCGATTTCGGCGAGGAATCCAATTCCCGTGCTTCCGGCCAGGTTGAACTTCTCGTTGAGATCCCAACCGTAAAGGAAATTGAACCGGGGCTCAGTCGCCGATGTCCGAAACTCATCCGATCCGGACTGGATTGAGAGCGTGGAGATGACTGCCGTCTCGGGAATCCAGCCTTGCTGTTCCGAGAATTGCATCTTTGTACCAAGCAGGATGTCCGTACTTCCCGCCTGTCGTGTCACAGTTCCCGAAACGCGATCGACCTCGCGCGTGCGAAGGTAACCGGCATCCCAGACGACGCGCAGTTCAACAGTTTCACTCAGACCGATCCGGAGGAGATTCTGCGGGAATGCGTACGCTGTGGCCCGCGTTGTTGCGTCGCGGTCCTGTACATGCGTGAAACCGCCTTCCAGTAAGATCCGCCCCCGACCGACGACGGAACTGGCTTCAGTGAAACCCGGTCGATCAGTCTGAAGCGAGTCTTCCTCCGAGGGCTGGAACGGAGATTTCAGCCGCTCGACGAAGGATGTTCCACAGTCGTCGGCATCCTCGAAGAGATCACCGACATCTCGCCCGAACGCCGAGGCCGAAACCAGGTGAGTGGTAACGAGCAGGCCGGTGCAACAAATCCACCGGAGGAGACTGGGGCCCATCACCGGAGCTTTCTTGTCGACGCCGTTCCGCAGCCTTTGCGGAAGCAACTCAGCGACGGTCGCTGTACGGTTATCGACGCACCGCGGATGAACACTGAGTTTCGGCCACAGCGGGAGGTGTATTCGCCGATGAATTGCCCCCCGGCGGTCGTCCTCGGGGTGACATCCTCTTATTAACTCTGCTGCCTATACCGGTTCCGCAGTCTGCGGTGGCAAACGGAGCGGATGAGACGCGGCTAGGCCCGCCAACATGCACCAGTGTCGGCTGAGTACAGCCTTGCCCATCTCCCTCTGCGGCGGGCTTGCTGCCGAAAATCGTTCCGGAATTTTCTTCTCCCCCGGCACCGGGTTCGCTACCGTGAGGGAGTCATTGCGGGTGTGCTTCCTCGCCACGGGTGATCGCTGTCATTTCGACCGTTCGGTCGTTGATCGCTCATGTCCTCGTATGATCAGGAGATCCTTCATGGGATGCGTTGCTGACATTCTGCGCGAAAAGCCCGATCAGGCGCTGCACACGATTCATCCACGCGCATCGGTGCTGACCGCGACCCAGCAGATGAACGCCGCAGGCATCGGCGCGATTCTCGTCATGGATGACGACGAGATGCTCGTCGGGATCTTTACCGAGCGCGACGTTTTGCGACGAGTCATTGCGGCAGAACTGCTCCCGGCGTCGATCCCCGTCGGCGACGTCATGACCAACGAAGTGGCGTGCTGTGCGCCCGAGACGTCGGTCGATGACGCGCGAAGCATTTTCCGGCAGTACCGTGTGCGTCATCTGCCCGTGATCGACCGAGACGGTAACGTGGTCGGGTTGATCTCCATCGGCGACTTGAATGCGCACCTTTCTAACCATCAGGAAGTGACGATTCACTACCTGCACGAGTACATGCTCGGCCGCGTGTAGGTACGATCTCGAGCGGATAATTGCGGCGTGTGCAGCGAAATCGTACAGCGGCTTAGCACCTCTCGCCGTCCGCAGGAAAAGAATTGAATGCACGCCGTCGTTGCCACGGTGGGAACCGACGGCGATGTCTTTCCCTATCTGGCGTTGGCCACGGCGCTGAAGTCGCGCGGGCATCGGGTCACGTTTGTCTGCAGCAGTGGCTACGAAAAAGAAGCGCGTCATCGTGGTCTGGAATTCCGCTCGCTTGTTGATCAGACCGAGTTAACCGCGTGGTTCCGCGATCCTGACTTCTGGCATCCGACGCGACATGCACTCGTCGCCGCGCGGTGGGGCACCAGTTCCATCGAGGCACAATATGAAGTGATGCGGACGTTCGCCGAGGATGAGCAGGCCGTCATGATCACCAGCCCGGCGGTGATGGGCGCGCGCCTGGTTCAGGAGCGGTTCGAGCGCCCGCTGATCAATGTAATTTTGCAGCCATGGTTGATCCCAAGCAACATCGTGCCACCCTTGTTGCCGGTGGTGTCCTTGCCGCCCGGACTGCCGGCTTTTATGGGGGACGCGTTCTGGTGGGTGGTCGACCTGGTCGGTGACCGCCTGGTCGGTGTTCCGCTCAATAAAGTTCGCCGCAAGCTTGGCCTGAAGCCGATTCGAAAAGCGCTCCGCTGGTGGTTCTCACCGCAGCGAATCATTGGCCTCTTTCCCGACTGGTATGGGCCGCCGCAAACCGATTGGCCGCGGCAGATCCGGTTGACGGGGTTTGTGACCGATGACGGTCGCACCCACGCAACCTTACCCGAAGACCTGCGTCGCGAGTGCCTGGAATCGCCACCGCTGGTGTTCACCTTCGGCACCGAAATGCAGGCGGCGGCGATGTTGTTCGCTGCAGGAATTGAAGCGTGCCGACTATTGAATCGTCGCGCGCTGATTCTGACAAAGTATCCCCATCAATTGCTGCAGCCGCTGCCGGACCATGTCCGTCACATCGAGTACGCTCCGTTTTCACAGCTGTTCCCGCTGTGCGCCGCGGTCGTTCATCACGGCGGGATCGGGACGACCGCTCGCTGTCTGCAAGCGGGTGCTCCTCAACTGATTGCGCCGTTCGCTTTCGATCAGCGTGACAATGCCGCCCGCGTGCAACGGCTCGGCGTGGGCGGGGCGTTGCCTCGCGGACGATGGACCGCGCGCGATCTCGCGGCAGCGCTGGAACCGTTGCTGCAACCGGAGGTCAAGCAGCGCTGCGAAACACTCCGTGAGAAAGCGAATCTCGACGGGACCACGGTCGCTGTGGAACACATCGAGCAACTGGCGAAGGCTTTCACCGGTGGATGGCGCTCAGACTGAGTCAGCCGCTTTCGATCGAAATTAGACTTTCACCTGCCGGAGGCACAAAAAAACTCGCGGATTGAGGGCGGGTTGCGTAGGTTTCCGGGAACGCGGAAGGACCGCGATCGTCGAAAGCTGAGGAGTTTCATTCGCATCGCGAAAGGAGAGAGCCATGATTCGGGTTGCCTGGGGAATCGCGGTCACCGCGCTTGGCGGTTTGATGTTCCTGATCCTGGCTCAATTCTCGCCCGCGGTTTCGAAGTCCACGCCCGGCAATGCGGCGTCCTTAACTGCTGCCGGAGACGGCCGTTTCGTCGTCCACGAATGGGGAACGTTCACGACGTTTGCGGGATCGGATGGCGTTCAGCTCGACTTCCGTCCGTTGCTCGACGCCGATCTGCCGAGCTTTGTGCTGAACCGCGAACGGCAGGCCGGCGCCCGCTCAATGCTGACGAAAAGCTCGCTGTTCGGGTCCGTGCGAATGGAGACCCCGGTGACTTATTTCTACGTCGACGAGCCGCGTGTAGTGGAGGTGAAGGTCGAGTTCCCGCATGGTTTGCTCACCGAGTTCTATCCGCCGGTGCGAAGCATGCTGCCGGCGTACAACGGACCGGCGTCATCACGCGGACCGTCGGAGCTCAATTGGGGAAGGGTCCAGCTGATCCCCGAGAAATCGTTGCGACCGCAGTTGGCGAATGAAGCGCTATCGCGGGAGCTGGGGTCGCGACTGATGGCCGCCGCGCCCCCTCAGGAGTATGGTCAGTTCCATTATGAGGCGGCCCGGGCCACGGATGCCGCTCTTGTCGCCGTGAATCTGCCCCCCGTCGACTTTGCGAAATCCCCTGCGTTGACCCTCCCGCCGCCGGGCGGATTGCATCTGGAAAAATTCCTGTTCTACCGTGGCGTGGGCAAGTTCCCGTTGCCGTTACAGGCGGCTGTACAGCAGGACGGGGCGGTGAAGATCGAGAACACCGGCGCGGATCCCATCCGGTCGTTCTTTTTCATTGATGTGGCTCCCGGTGCCAACGGCGTGACTATCATGCGGTCCCAGCTGTCGGCACTCGAATCAAATTCCACCGCGACGATTCCCTCGCCGGCCGAAGCGCTCACGCTGCCAGACCTCGCGCAAGAGGTGCAGCGCGAATTGGTGAAAGCGGGTCTCTTCGAGAAGGAAGCGATGGCAATGGTCAACACCTGGTCCGGCTCATGGTTCAGTGAGCCCGGCCGCCGGTTGTTCTACATCGTGCCGACTGCAGTGACCAACCGGGTGTTGCCGTTACACATTAACCCGCCACCCGATGAGAGCGT
>DASRYX010000574.1:0-6384 GCA_035686985.1 Planctomycetaceae bacterium
ACCCAGTTCGCGGCCTGCTTCGGGTCGCCGCTGCCTTTCGCGACGATCTCAAAATAATCGGCGACTAACCGGCCCTGATCGAGGATCACGTCGGCGTCGTAACCGGAGAGTTTGAATTCCGTAATGAACCGCGTGCGACGCGTTGCCGGGGTTTCGCACATTTCGTTGCGGATTGCGTCGATCTGCGCATCGGCGAACGTCACCGGCACGAGATCGGGATCGGGGAAATAACGGTAATCCGCCGCTTCTTCATTTTCGCGCATGCCGTACGTGATCCCACGATCGGGATCAAACCCGCGCGTCGTCTTCGGCGCATCCTTGATCGTCTTGCCGGTTGTTTGAAACAGTTCCCACTGCCGGTCGATTTCGTGCAGGATCGCCTGCTCTGTGAAGCGGAAGCTGTTGAGGTTCTTCACTTCGACGATCGGCGTGGCGACCTTGGTGCCATCCGGCCGGTGCACGTGCAGGTTCACGTTCGCGTCGCAGCGCAGGCTCCCTTCCTGCATGTTGCAGTCAGAGACCTCGAGAAACGTCAGCAGCGCGTGCATGTTCTGCAGGAAGACCCTCGCTTCAGCTGCGGAGCGCAGATCCGGGTGCGTGACAATCTCGACGAGCGGCGTTCCCGCCCGGTTCAGATCGACCTGGCTGTCACGCCCGCGGCCCGATTCATCGTGCACGTTCTTGCCGGCGTCTTCTTCGAGATGCGCCCGCAGAATCCGCACGCGGCGCGGTTCAGCACCTTCGACCGCAACATCCACATAGCCATCAAAGCTGAAGGGGAGATCATACTGGCTGATCTGATACCCCTTCGGCAGATCGGGATAAAAATACTGCTTGCGATCCCACTTGGTGAACTTCGCGATCTGGCAGTTGAGCCCGAGAGCCGTCTTTACCGCGAGCTTCATCGCGTGCTGATTCAGCACCGGCAAAGCCCCCGGCAACCCCAGGCACACCGGGCACGTCTGCACGTTCGGCTGATCAGGATTGAACGCCGTGCTGCACCCGCAGAAGATCTTCGTCTGCGTCTGCAACTGCACGTGAACTTCAAGGCCGATGATGACGTCGTACATGGGAGTCGTTAGTGGTTAGTGGATAGTGGTTAGGAAAGCGAAAGAGGAAGCAGTCGCCGATTTCTATCTGGCTAACCACTATCCACTGACCACTATCCACTCGGTTTTCTCGTGTGCCAATCGGTCGCGGCTTCGAACATCCGGGCGGCGCGCAGGACGCGTTCCTCGTCGAACGGGCGGCCCTGCAGTTGCATGCCAATCGGCAGGTTGTTTGTGGTGAACCCGCACGGCAGCGCGATCGCCGGCAGGCCCGCGAGGTTCGCGCTGATGGTGTAGATGTCCCCAAGGTACATCGCCAGCGGATCGTTGGCCTTTTCGCCGATCGGAAACGCCGCGGTAGGCGTCACGGGTCCGGCGATGACATCCACCTGCTCGAAGGCAGCATCAAAATCCTGACGAATCAGCCGCCGGACTTTGAGGGCCTTCACATAGTATTGATCGTAATATCCGGTGCTGAGCGCGTAAGTGCCGAGCATGATCCGGCGTTTGACCTCCGGACCGAACGCTTCGCCGCGGCTCTTCGCGTACATCTCGGTGAGATTCTCGAAGGACTCCGCGCGGTGACCGTAATGCACGCCGTCATACCGCGAGAGATTGCTCGACGCTTCGGAACAGGCGATGAGATAATACGTCGCGATGCAGTACTTCGCATGCGGCAGCGTGACCTCGCGGACTTCCGCGCCGAGGTGTTTGTAGACATCGATCGCCTTCTGCACCGCGGCGGCGATTTCGCTATCCAATCCCGCGCCGAAATGTTCCGGGACGATGCCGATCTTGAGCCCTTTCAACGGCTGATCGACGGTCTTCGAGAGTTCCACCACCGGTTGATTGACCGATGTGGAGTCGCGGCCGTCGTGACCGGACATGGCTTCAATGGCGGTGGCGACGCTGCGGACATCGGTGCCGAACGCGCCGATCTGGTCCAGCGAACTCGCATAGGCAATGAGACCGTACCGCGAGATGCGACCGTAGGTCGGTTTCATGCCGACGATGCCGCACAGGCCCGCGGGTTGACGGATCGAACCGCCGGTGTCGCTGCCGAGCGAAATCGGCGTCATCCGTGCAGCCACCGCCGCTGCGGACCCGGCACTCGAACCGCCGGGAATTCGCGACGGATCCCACGGATTGCGCGTGACCCCAAAGGCAGAATTCTCGCTGGAGGAGCCCATCGCGAACTCATCCAGGTTTGTGCGGCCGAGCAACACCGCATCGGCTTGCCGCAGCTTCGTCACCGCGTGGGCATCATACGGCGCGACGAACCTTTCGAGCATCCGGCTCGCACACGTCGCCGGTTGTCCGCGCTGGCAGACCACATCCTTCAGCGCGATCGGCAATCCGGCGAGCAATCCCAGCGGTTCGCCCTTGGCGCGGCGATCATCAATCGCGGCGGCCTGGTTCAGAGCGTCGTCAGCATCGACATGCAGAAACGCATGGATCGCCGGATCACGCGCGGCGATGGCATCAAGACACGCCTGCGTGACTTCGAGGCTGGAAACTTTGCCGGAACGCAGTTGATCGAGCAGTTCGCTCGCGGACAGATCGACAAGGCCCATCGGTTATCCTTCGAGGATCGCCGGGACCAGGAAATAACGGCCGTCCTGCTTCGGCGCGTTCTTCAAACCGTCTTCGCGTGGCAACGAGGGCACCAGCGTGTCCTCCCGCAGCACGTTGGTCAGCTCGATGGCATGCACCATCGGCTCGACGGCGGTGGTATCAAGCTCGTCGAGCATCGCGACGTAATCGAGAATCCCACCGAGCTGCTGGGAAAACGTCGCGATTTCCGAGTCGGTCAGTTCGAGCCGCGCGAGACCAGCCACTTTCACGACGGTTTCGCGCGGCAACGACATAACGACCAGTCTCGAACCTACTTCGCGGCGGCTTCCGGCAGGGTGAACGGAGCGCGAACGACCTTCTTCAGGACGGCGCCCGACCGCATGCATTTCACGCAGACGCGGACCTTCAGGGCGTGTTCGCCTTCCTGAATGCGGATCGCCTGCAGGTTCGGCTTGAACGTCCGGCGGGAAATGCCGGTCGTCTTGCGGCCGTTGCCGCCAAGGTATTTCGGTTTGCCGCGTTCGACCTTCTGGTTGCCGAACGTGGTCCCTTTTTCACAAACGTAACACACGGCGCTCATGGCACTTCCGTCCTGCTGACTGATGCGGTTCGCGTACCGGAAAGCGGCGGGTCCATCGACACGACGACCCCACTTCCCGCGCTGAGGAATCGAGCAGTATAACCGTTTCGGCCACATCTGCAAGCGCGGCGGATGAGCAGTGTACGCGGGTGCCACGGGGCGGCTTGCGCGCCCGTGTCGTCGGTCGCATCTGCCAGCTGGCTGACACACTGCACTGGCGGACGAGCCCCCAGCGCCACCCGCCAGGATTCAATTCATGTCCTGTCGCCATTCGGTCTCAGACAAGTCGGCACGCAGTTCCTGCCGCGTTTGCTCCAACTTCTTCGCGCGGCAATGGGCACAATGCCGCGGACAACCGAGTGGAGTGCGTCCCTTCCGAAAACGGCCCGGTTCGAGATCGGCGTCCAAGTCGAGCCGCTTTCGCCACTGATGAACGGTCCGCGGTCGTTCGATCGATGCTCGCCACATATTGTTGCCTCGATCACTTCGCCCGGCGGTGCAGCGGGGCGTTACTGAAGGGTTGGCCGAGGAGTTCGCGGTGCTGCGTGTCGCAGCGTGGGCACGCCGAAGGGGTCAGGTCCGTCGCTTGGAGAACGACGGTGTCCGGTCCCGTGACCGGGGTGCGGCCGTCTTCGTCGGTGATGTCCCGCTCCAACTGACGTGCGGGGTCGAGTTCGATGAGGTCGATGGGGGCCATGATGGTCCTCCTTAGATTGGCCCATCCGGACAGAAAGGTTGGCTGCCCGAGCGCTGGCAACCAATTCCGTGCATCCTACCGCGCGAAAACTTGCCGTCTACAAAAACCCGAGTTGGAATCGCCCAAATCGTACCGAAGATATGGGTGGCGGGGGCGCCCCTCGGGCGGAGATCACTTCTCGCCCGACGGTGACCAACCGGCTTGCGGCGTGGGGTGCATGACAGGTTTCACCGCCTGTTGCAACGTTTTGACGCGGTCGACGAGCTTGGTCACACCGGCCGCGTCATCGGCGAATTCCCAAGAGAATTCACTACGGTAGGTCGCTCCCGGGGCGAGTTTCGGCAGACGGTTCTGCTGCCGTTCGTATGCGCGGAAGTTCGGCAGATTGACGCCGGGTTCCAGGCCGGTGACATACCCTTCCGCGAGGGATTGCGTGTTCTTCCAGACGGTGAAGCACGGCAGCTGATCCGCCCGGTAATGCACGGCAAACGCGGCCGTCGCGGCTTTGTTTTTCAGGACCGCCGTCGACCAGTTCTGCGCATCGGCGAGCGGGCGGTAATAGAACGCTTCTTCCGGCAAGCCGACGGTCGGCGGGCCGTACTCCGCGTGTCGTTCTACGCCTTTCGCGGAATGGGGATCACGCGGGGCGAGCTCTTTACAGGCGACGAGATTCTCCGAACCAGCTTCGAGATACGGTTGCCCGATGTTGATGTGATACAGCAGCGACAACGGCGTGTCCGTGCCACCGAGGTTGGTGACTTCATCAATGAAATCGCAGCGCGAACTGCCGGCGTGCATCCGCACGGTGGACGTGAGTCGCAACGCCGGGCCAAACATCGAGACTTCATCGACAACGCCCTGCACTTCGATCACGCCGGCGTGGGAATCGACGCGGGCCACCACACGATGGGCGGGGAGATTCGCGATTCGGCCGTGCAACGTGACGGCCGTTCCCTCGTCATTACCCGGCGGACCGTTGAATCCGAGCCCGCACCGGCACATCAATTCGTTGAAGCCGTTGAGCCAGCCGAGTCCATTGCGATCATGCAGATTGACGAACGCCGGATGGACCGGCCGTTTGACGGGCGATTCCCAGCCGAGCGGCAGGTTGCGATAGTGTCCGCGCCACACGCCCATTCCCCGCGTGGGGAGAATCGACAATTCCATCACGCCGTTGTACAGGGTCACCACCTGCACGCCGTGACTTTCCCCGCCCTGCAGTGTCCGGGCGCGAATGTGCCAGTGGTCGGCCCCGGCGAGCGGACCGACTTCTGTGGGACCGACATGAAACGATTCGTGATGAATCCCGGTGTCGAAACAGGTGATCACAAATTCCTGGCCGGACATGCTGCCCTTCCGGTGAAAAAATCAGGGAGTTTTCCGTGGAAATCGCGCCGATCGCCCGCGAAGCACAGGAATCCGGCGTACTGCTGGAATGTCATGCATCGGGCGACTATTGTTGACGAGTCTAAAGACGACCGTCCCGAATCGCCAGTTTCCGACCAGATCCGTAGGGTTCCCCGAGTCCCGTAGGGTTTGCCGAGTCATCGAGGCGAACCACCGTCGACGACTGAGAGGTTCGCCTCGCGGAGTCGGCAAACCCTACAAAGATCAGACTGAATCTCGCCCAGTATGAGACCGCTGATGTCGAATCCTGCTCCGGAATTGATCGCCGCCCCTTATACGCAGGCGTGGTACGAAGCGCACCGCCGCACGCTGGGGGAAATCACCTGCCGTGAGGTGGGCATCTATGCGATTCCCGAAGACCTGGTGCTGTCGGTGGTCATTCCGGTCTATAACGAAGAACGCACGTTGCGCTCGCTGGTGGATCGCGTGCGAAGTGTGCCGATCCGCAAGGAGCTCGTGCTCGTCAACGACGGTTCCAAGGATGGCAGCCGCACGGTGATGGAACAGCTGGCGGCCGAAGCGGCGGCGAATCCGGATCCGCTGAACACGATCGCCTGCCATTACCACGAGAAGAATCAGGGCAAAGGCGCCGCGGTCCGCACGGGGTTCTCCAAGTCGACCGGGCATGTCGTGCTGATTCAGGACGCCGACCTGGAATACGATCCGTCGGAGTATCCGCGCTTGCTCCGTCCGATTGTCGAAGGCAAAGCCGATGTGGTGTTCGGCAGCCGGTTCCTCGGCGATCACGAACACCGCGTGCTGTACTTCTGGCATTACGTCGCCAATCAGGGGCTGACGTGGATCTCGAACTGTTTCACTGACCTGAACCTCACCGACATGGAGACGTGTTACAAGGTCTTCAGCCGGAACGCGATCGATTCCATCTGGCCGACATTGAAACAGAACCGCTTCGGCATCGAACCGGAACTGACGGCGAAAGTCGCGCGACGCCGGCTCCGCGTGTACGAAATGTCGGTGAGTTACAACGGCCGCACTTACGATCAGGGCAAGCACATCCGCCCGCGTGACGGTATCAACGCGCTGTGGTGCATCCTGCGCTACTGGTGGGCGGATTA
>DASRYX010000575.1:0-15284 GCA_035686985.1 Planctomycetaceae bacterium
ATCACGCCGACCATCGCGACGAAGAGCAGCGGACGTTGCCGGACCGCCGGCCACGCGTCGACGAGAATGATGAGGACACCGGCCATCGCCAGGAGCCCATTCACTTGAAAGCGCCGACGGGTCTGGCGCCGCAAGACAGCCGCATCGGGGTCCTGGGCGTCGACAGGTGACCGCATCAACCAGACCGACCACGCCACCGCGATCAGAATGAGAAATCCACCGAAGACGAGAGCAGGCCAGAAGTCGGGCACGACGCGGTCACCTTGAGATAACATCCCAGGGAAGGCATTCCCTGGGCGTCTGCTATTGTCGCGTTACGGCTCAGTGATCTCAAGGAGTTGATCGAGCGGTGCCTCGGCCAGCGTCTGCTCGGTGCCGCTGGGCCAGCGAATCGTGAGGGCGGGTTTTTCCTTGGAAGCGCCCAGTCCGAGGGTAATGATCCGTTCGCATTGCGACAGATAACTACGCGTGGGCATCACCATCGCGGTTTGTTGTTCGCTACCGAGTTTGAACGACACGACCGCCCCGATCGCGTCTTTCGGCGAATTTGTGCCGGTCAATTTCAACCGCAGCCAATGGTGGCCGAGCTTCTGATCATTACGCAGTAACCGTGGGGCCTGACCACTCGCGGCGAAGACCACATCGAGGTCACCGTCGCCATCGATATCGGCGACCGCCGCCCCCCGGCCGACCATCCGCTTGGTGTAATCCGTCCCGACATTGGACGACGGCACCGGTCGGAACTCGGTGGTTTCAAGCGGCCCGCAGTTGTAGAAAAAGTGCGGCGGCTGCTCGTAATACTGGCTCGGCTGCACGCGGTTGATTTCCTGCTCGAGATGACCATTCGCCCCGATCAGGTCGAGGCGGCCGTCGAGATCGATGTCTGCGAACAACGTCCCGAATTTCAGCTCCAACCGTGATTGCGGCCCCAGTCCGGTTGCCACCGCTTCATCCACGAACTGAGCCGTGTCGCCCTGCGAGACATAAAGTGCGGTCATCTCATTCGAGAAGTTGCCGATGGCAATGCCGAGTTGACGGGAATTGCGGAAATAGGCCGCATCGATGCCCATCGCGCCGCGGGCGTTGCCGTCGTTGTCATACGCCACGCCGGCGAGGGAGGCGATCTCGTTGAAGGTACCGTCCTTCTGATTCTCGAAGTAAAAATTCTGCACGGTGTCATTCGCGACGACGATGTCGAGGTAACCGTCGCGATTGCCATCGACGAACGTCACGCCGAGTGATTTGGCCGAAGGCACACCGGTCGCCGGATTCTTCACGTGCAAGCCGGCGGCTTCGGCAACGTTGGTGAACTTGCCCCCGTCATTGCGGTACAGATAGGGAAACGTTCCGGGAAAGTTCTGCGGGCGACCGTACGCGCGGCCGCCGCCGGTGAGCTGGAAATTCTGCTCGATGTCGAACTGCCGCGTCCACATCACGTAGTTAGACACGAAGAGATCGAGATCACCGTCGCGGTCATAATCGAACCACCCGCAACTCGTGCTCCATTGGTCCGCTTGACCGGCGATACCCAGTTCCTCGGTGACATCAACGAACTTGCCGCCGTCGTTCCGATAGAGGTGGTTCAAGCCGACGGCGGAGATGAAGAGGTCGGCATCGCCATCGTTGTCATAATCGCCGGCGGCGACGCCTTGACCGTAAAACGTCACTGCCAACCCGGTGTCGCTGGTGACATCGGTGAAGTGGCCTTTGCCATCGTTGGCGTAGAGCGCCATCGTCGGTGGCTTCGCGGTAGTGGGTCGCTGATCCCACGGCCAGCGTGTGGAATTGACGAAGAACAGATCCTGGTCGCCGTCGCTGTCGTAATCGAAAAAGGCACAACCGCCGCCCATTGTTTCCGGAAGCAGTTTTTCCTCTGTCGCGCCATTTTCATGACGGAACGTGATGCCTGCCGATTGCGTGATATCGGTGAACGGCATCGGCGGCAATTCGCGAGCGAGCTCCTTTCGAGGCTGCGGCGGTTCCACCGGAGCCGCGATGATTTTCTCCGGTGGCTTCGTCCAGAATCGTGGCCCAACGATCGCCGCGGCCGCAATCGCGCCCACGACGCCGATCACCAAAAACGACCGCCGCAGCGCCGTCCCGATGACAGCGTCGTCGCGCTCTTCCTGCGGCGTGTCCTGAGTCGACATGAGTTCCGTTCCTCGATCAATCGTTCGTCGCGGTTTTGGTTTCGGTTCGATGCAGCGGGTAGATCACCACGGGTTCGCTGGCATGGTTCGCCGCCGGATACTGCTTCCGGGCGAGCGCTACGGCTTTGTCGCGGGCGTTATCGTCCGGCTTGTAACGCAGATGCAGCAGTCGGTGTTCTTCGGCCAGTTCTTCCTCACCCAGGAGCGGATAGATCAGACTGAGCCCGTAATGCGCGGTGACGTTTTCCGAATCGAGTTTCAGTGTCTGCTGGAATTGCGCGACCGCGTCTTTCAGGAGTGTATCGCGCTCGGACTGCCGGCCGGGGTCACGGATCTGCTTGGCCCGGTCAAACAATGTGTTGCCGAGCAGATTGATGACTTCGTAATCCTGCCGGAAATCGAACCCGCGAGTGATCAGATCGGACGACGGCGGGCTCAGCACAGCCCGGAAGTTTTTCTCGGCGTCTTCCAGGCGGCCTTGCTCGCGATTCACCAACCCGCTGATCCAGGAGACCGTCCACCACGGCGCGGGCGGATCGGTATGCTGCGCGGCTCGTTGCGCGGCATCCGTCGCTTCATCAAGCCGCCCCTCGGCATAAAGTGCCCGCGCGAGATTGAGCGGGCCGTCGTAGCGCTTCAGCTTCTCAACTTCGGTGAACGCCTCCGCGGCCTGCCGCAGTTCCGCTTTGCCTTTCAGCAGCAGGCCGATGCCGTAATCGTTCCAGCGTTGCCACGGTGGAATTTCGAGTTTGGCATTTTCAACCGTTGATGTACCGCCTTCCACGGGGAAGGTGATAGTGTCGGACGCGAGCGTCGTGATCGGGAGCGGATTGCCATAGGGCTTGCCGGGTTCGTGGTCACGAATCGGCACGTCGCCGGGGCGAGCCTTCTTGGTGATGATGTCCATGTAAGCGTGATCGAACTTGCGATATTGCAGTTTCACTTCGACGGTGACCGGTTCTTTCACATTCTCGGGAATGGTCAATCCGTAATGCACCGTCTGGGCGGCACCGGGCGGAATCTGGTTATTGTAGAGCGGGACGAAAATGTCTTGCGGATTGCGGCGATCGATGCGGTTGCCGTCTTTGTCGAGCATGAACACGTTAACGAAGTGCGACCACGGATCAACCGCCTGGTTTGCTTCGAGGCTGCCGCTGCGGCCGATGATACGGTCACCGCTTTTCACGGTGACATCGAGCCAGATCTCGTTAGAGTCAGCCGTTCCCTGCGTGAACGGGTGCCCCATTTTCAGCGTGCGGATCACGGTATCCAGCAGATAGGTCGAACCGGGCTTGAGGGCCGGGACTTCCGGTCGCAGCGGCGCGATCAGCTTGCCATCGATTTCACCGCCCTCCCGCAGCGCAAAGACATCGACGCGGAGTTTCCCCTGCAGGAATTCCTGGTGCGCTTTGGTGGCCTCGTTGAACCCCATCAGCCAGGTCAGACCGGTGTTCGCGGTCGGGAACAGGTGGTTGTGAATACTCGGCGACTTCGCACCGGCGAAGTTCTTCGCGCCGAAATCGTTCGATTCCTGCAGTGGCATGTGGCACCCCGCACAGTTATCGACGGCCTTCTCGGGGTAGTAAAAGCTGCGCGCCCCGTGTCCCGAGACCCCGCTGAGCAGGTAGGTGTCGTAGTGATTCTGGCCGCGGAGAAACTCTTTGTAGTGGTTCAAAGCGTAGGGCAGATGGACCTTGTGGCACGTCGAGCAGAACTCCGCGGATTTGTGCAGGTCCTTGAGGAACGTCTTCTTGTGGAACTCCGGCTTGGCTTTCACCAACTGGTTGTTCACCCACTGCAGGAACTCGTTGTTGCTGTAGGCGAACGGATAGTGGGCCGGTTCTTCAATCGTGTAGTCCGCGTTCCCCTTGGTGCTGTTGACATGCGTAATGGCGTGGCAGACGGTACAGGTCACGCCGGCGTGAGCCGTCGGATGTTTCACGTCGTCGAACTTCGGGTCGTCGAATGCGCCGCTGAAGAACGGCACCGGGTCGTGACACCCCGCACACCACCGCGACCCGCTGACATTGCCGTCGCGCTTGAACGAGACCTCACGCGTTTCACGCACACTGGAAAGATACGCGGGGTTATTGAACGAGCTGAAGCGATGCGAGCTGTGGAACCAGCCCTCGTACGCATCCTTGTGGCACTTGAGGCAGTATTCGTCATTATCGAGCGCGTGGGCCGGGATGAAGTCGCCGGTGGCGGTCTTCGCCAGTGACGGGAAGAAGTACTTCTCGCCGTCCTTCGGGCCGACGGAGTTCCATTTTCGCGGGTCCTGATTGTGCATGAGCAGCATCGCGACAACCGCTACGCCGGTCGCCAGGGCATAACCAAGTCCGAGCCGCCATTTGATCTTCGGCCCGACCAAGCGGTGCATCCAGTACAGCCACAGGCACACTAGCGGTGCCGCCACGTGAGCCCAGTACACGAGCGATCGCGCCCCCGGTTGCTTCAGATCGAACCCGCCCACGCGGACCAGCAGCAGCCCGGAAATCAGCACGACGATCGACGCAATGAACAGCGCATAGCCCACACGGATCGCCCGCTTGTTCTTGCGATTCTTCGTATTCGCGATGTGCACGCCGCCGAAGATCAGCCACGGGACGACGAGCAGCAGTCCCAGCACGAGATGTCCGAGGAACATCCAGTGATAGAACCAGTTCTCGTAAGTCTGTCCGGTCCACCAGTCCAGACCGGTGACGCTCGCGAGATAAACCGAGTTGGCCCCCAGGATGGCGACCAGGGCGAAGACGCTCCACATCAATATCCGCAAACGGGGACCGACAGCGGGGATCGGACCACGGGGACGCGGAGCGGGGGCGGGCCCCTCCGAAGCAACAACCGTCGACATCGTTCACGTTCCTGCCTGCGCGAAATCGAAATCCTCTCGCGCAAAGACAGAATGCATTCCGTCTGCGCGAGCTCACACGGGGGTGACAGTCGCGGCAATCGGGACGTGTTCGACAGCATGCACGGTGAGCAGATCGAAGACTTCGTCAGCAACGCGCGCCGAGAAGCCTTTTTGTAGCGTGAGGGACGAGTGGGTGGTCATCCACAACGCCGATTGCAGGATTCCGCGCGGAATGGGCAGCCCGGTCGGCAACGGCGAAAGTGGCGTTGTCTGACACTCCACGCCGTGGCAGCGACACGGCGGCAACGGCGCGTGAATTGGCGGAAGTTCCTGCTTCGGAGACGGCACCACGTGCATGAGGTGCCCTTGCAGATAGTCGCCGCAGCTGGCGATCGCGCTAGCCGGACACCCGAGCCACAGCATCACCGCGCAGACGATCCCCGCCATGGGCGTCAGGCAACGACGACAGGTGGGATCGATCGACATCAGCGACCCGGGAATGGTGATTAGAGGATCCATTGATCCTATCCCGACCATCACCGCAGCGTCAACGGGGGGGAACTGCCGCGCGGCAACCGCGTGTTCCGGACCGGCGGCTCGCGTTCACCGATACAGTACAGCGCTTCCTGACGATCCGGGCCGTGACCATCCGCAACACGAAGATACAGCCGGCCGTCGCTCACCGCCGGGCTGGCGAAGCCCTCGGTTCCGAGCTGATTCTCGGCAACGAGTTCAAACCGCCGGGGGTCGGCTTTGAAGACGACGGTTTTGCCTGCCATGTCGGTGACAAAGAGGTTGCCGCCGGAGAACACGGGCGACGCACGGTATTTTCCGCCGATGCGATGCTTCCAGCGTTCTTTCCCCGTCGCGGCGTCCCAGCAGCGGGCGATGCCGTCGTCCTGCACGAAGTAGAGATGATCGCTGACCACGATCATCGACGGGACATACGTCTTCTCCTTGTTCCGCCACGCGACGGAGCCGTCAGCCCGCAGGGCGATCGTTTCCGAATCCGGATAACCGCCGCTGGCGATCACCAGATCGCGGTACGTCACCACCGTCGAGACCGTGGACTGGGCGGTGCCCTTCACCGACCACAATTCCTCGCCGGTTCTCGGGTCGTACGCCATGATCGTGTTCCCGCCTGACAACACGAGCAGGTCTTTGTCTCCCAGTCGCACCACCCGCGGCGTGGCGTACGACGCAAAGGCATCCCGTTTGCGCCGCCAGACGATGTTTCCGTTGCCGCGGTCCAGCCCGGCGACAAACCCGCCCTGTTCGTGATCGGCGGCGACGATGACCAGTCGACCGAAGACGACCGGCGACACGGAATAGCCGAACCGCGATGCGAACCCGCCCGCTTCCATCCGCCAGAGTTCATTGCCGTCCAGATCGAGGGCCGAGCACCAGATGCGCTGATCGTTGAGGAACACGGCGAACAGCCGTTCGCCATCGGTTGCAAGGGTGCTGGACGCATGCGAGTTCTCGTCGTGCATTCGCGCCTGCGCTTCGAACTTGCCGGTGAACAGCGGCGTCTTCCACAACCGCTTGCCGCGGTGTTTATCAATGGCGATGACCGCCTGCGTCTGGTCCGCGTCATCGGCTGTCGCGACATAAATCGTGTCCTCGAGAACAACGGGGCTGGCATGTCCGCGACCGGGCAGCCGGGTTTTCCAGAGCACGTTTTCGCTTTCATTCCAGACGACGGGCACAGCGGGGCCGGTGCTGATCCCGTCCTCGGACGGTCCGCGCCAGCCGGGCCAATCGGTGTCCGACCACGTCGGGGCCGCCAGTGGTGCGGACGCGGTTTCCGCCAGAGTCGCGGTCGTTGAGGGGAGAATCTCGCTGGTGGTGGGTGCTGGCGGTCCCGGCGGACGGCCACACCCCGCGATGATGACACCCAGAAATATCAATAATCGCCCGCGCATCCTGCGTCTCCTTACGTGTCCAACCGGGATGGATTGTAACGGCGATTGCCGTGCACGTCATAGGCCGTTTCGCCGCGACGCGAAGCGGAGCGCTCTCCGCGGAACGCGACGCCCGCAAGAACGCGCTCCCCTGCGGGTCGCGGCTAAACGGTGGCCCGCCACCCGATCGTCTCGGACGACAACCGCCGCGCAATCCGATACACTACTGCGGTCCCGGTTCTGTCACATGGATGGTTCCCGATGCCCAAGAAACGCTTCCGTCGCAAAGATCTCAAGCCCGGCGAGGTGCTGTGCGCGTACTGCACCGCCCGCTGTTGCCGCTATTTCGCGCTGCCGCTCGACACGCCGACGACGTGGGAAGATTTCGACCACATGCGGTGGTTCATCATGCACGGCCGGACCGCGGTCTTTGTGGATGATGGCACGTGGTATCTGCTGGTCTACGGCGACTGCAAGCACCTCCTGCCGAACAATTTCTGCGGGTTTTACGATGACCGCCCGCAGATCTGTCGCGACTACACGACCGATGCCTGCGAATTCGACAACGACGGCTGCTACGACAAATACTTCGAGTCGCCCGAGCAGGTCTGGGAATACGCCGAAGCCACGCTGCCGCCGAAGGTGAAGCCGAAGAAACGCGGCGCGAGTTTGCCGCAGTTGCCGTTGCTAAGTAGCTGAAAGTCGAGAGTCGAGAGTCGAGAGCCAGAAAAGGGCGTAGGACCTCGATCGCGAACTCAGCTTGCCTTGATCTTGTCCAGCTCTTGACTCTCAACTCTAGACTCTCGACTTTCCATGACCGACAAACGCATTGAGCCCCGTGTTCTCAAAGGTTTCCGCGATTACCTGCCCGCGACGATGCTCGTCCGCGAACGGCTGATGGAAACCGCACGGCGGGTGTTTCGCAGTTACGGGTTCAGCCCGATCGACACGCCGGCCTTGGAATATGCGGAGATTCTGCTCGGCAAAGGGGGCGACGAGTCGGACAAGCAGCTCTACCGCTTTCGCGACAACGGCGACCGCGATGTCGCCATGCGGTTCGATCTCACGGTGCCGCTCGCGCGGTTTGCGGCCCAGCACGCCGGCACGCTCGGCTTGCCATTCAAGCGGTATCACCTCGGCACGGTCTGGCGGGGCGAGAACACGCAGAAGGGCCGGTACCGTGAGTTCATGCAGTGCGATTTCGACACGATCGGCACGCTGTCACCCGGAGCCGATCTGGAAACGCTGCTGGTGATTCACGACCTGCTCGCGGCCATCGGGTTCGAGCGGTTCACGATCCGCGTGAACAACCGCATGATTCTGAACGGGCTGCTGCAACAGATCGGCGTCGCGGACCGGACCACCGGCGTGCTGCGGGCGATTGACAAGCTCGCCAAGATTGGTGCGGAAGCTGTCGCCAAAGAACTCGTGGACCAGGTCGGTCTGGATGCGGTCGGCGCGGATAAAGTCCTGGCCGTGACGCGTCCTGATGTCACGCTCGATCATCTCGATACCGCCCTCGCTGACAACGAAACCGGTCGACAAGGCGTCGCGAAACTGAGAGAGATGTTCGCGACGGCGACGGCCGCAGGCATTCCCGCCGAACGGTTAGCGCTCGATGTGTCGATCGCCCGCGGGCTCGATTACTACACCGGCACCATTTACGAAACGTTCCTCAACGATCTGCCCACCATCGGCAGCGTCTGCTCCGGCGGCCGATACGACAACCTCGCGGATCTGTTCACGAAAGAGAAGCTGCCGGGCGTCGGGGCGAGTCTCGGACTTGATCGCTTGCTCGCGGCGATGGAAGAACTGCAACTCCTCGGTAACACCTCCACGCCGGCGCAGGTGTTCATCGCGTACTTCGACAAAGACCGCCTCGGCGATTACCAGGGGCT
Organism: Planctomycetaceae bacterium; assembly: GCA_035686985.1. GTDB lineage: Bacteria > Planctomycetota > Planctomycetia > Planctomycetales > Planctomycetaceae > DSVQ01. The sequence continues at coordinate 8,807 of DASRYX010000575.1, forward strand.
CGCACGCTCGTTGCGATCCGAAGGCCTCGGCGTCGAGGTTTACCCCGAAGCGACCGGTCTCGGTAAGCAATTGAAGTACGCCGACCGCAAGGGATTCAAACTGGCGCTCATCGCCGGTTCCACCGAGTTCGCGGCCGATCAATGGCAGGTGAAGCAGCTCGCGACCGGAACGACAACGCAAGTCGCGACAGCGGAGTTGGTGACGACATTGCAGCGTCTGTTGCAGGAATGACGGCCTCAAAATTCAGAGGTGTTGTGTGGCCAGCGAAGAACTTCCCAAACCGTCATTTCCCTGCCCGTGCTGCGGGTATCTGACTTTGAGCGCCCTGTCTGAGTTTGAGATTTGCGAAGTCTGCTTCTGGGAAGACGACGGCCAGACCGACCTGGATGCCGATGCCGTCGGTACCTTCAGTGGTCCCAATGGTTCCGTCAGCCTGGCAGCGGCGCGTCAGAACTTCCTGCAGTTCAAAGCCTGCGATCGCAAAATGATCGGATACGTGCGTGATCCGCGGCCGGAGGAGATTGCGGGTCGTCATTCTTGAATGCGTGACTCACCGCTTGCTCGGTACCATCTCCCGACATCGCCGGTTATCATCAAGCCGATCGCTGACGACCGGACACACATCCTGACTTGAGAGGTCGACACTCACTCATGCGCGACTTCGATTATGCGGCGCCGACGACGGTTGCCGAAGCGGTGACGCTGCTGTCCCGCGGCAACGGAGCCGCCCGGCCGCTCGCCGGCGGAACCGATCTGATTGACCACGTCCGCACCGGTCGGCTGGCCCCGGATGTAGTCGTCGACATCAAGAAAATCACGGAACTTAACATCCTTGAAGCCGGCCCCACGGGCTTGCGACTCGGAGCCGCGGTGCCGTGTTACAAGGTGTACGGTCACGCGGGAATCGTGAAAGACTATTCCGCGCTCGCCGACAGCGGTCACATCATCGGCGGCGTGCAGATTCAGAGCCGCGCGAGTTTCGGCGGCAACGTCTGCAACTCCGGTCCCGCGGCCGATTCCACGCCGAGCCTGATCGCTCTGAGTGCGGTATGTGTCATCGCCGGACCAAAGGGGACGCGGGAAGTCCCGGCTGAAGAGTTTTGCACCGGTCCCGGTAAGAACGTGCTGCAACCGGGGGAACTGCTGGTTGAGTTCCGCATCCCCGCGCCGGCGAAGAACAGCGGATCGCATTACCGCCGGTTCATCCCCCGCAATGAAATGGACATCGCCGTGGTCGGCGTGGGGGCCTCGGTGACGCTGGATGATGCGAAGCAGACAATCACGGCCGCCCGGATTTCGCTGGGGGCCGTTGCACCGAAACCGTTGTTGGCGACCGATGCCGCAGCCGCGCTGATCGGGCACGCTCCCACGGATGCGGTGCTCGCCAAAGCCGCAGAAGCGGCACGAAAGATCGCCACCCCGATCACCGACATGCGTGGCACCGCCGAATACCGCACGCACCTCATCGGCGTCCTTGTCACGCGCGTCGTGCAGGCCGCTATCACCCGCGCGAAGGGTGAAAAGCTCGATTACCGTCCCGGGCATTAAGATCGTTGTGCGTGGTCAGTTGTCAGTTGGAAAAGGATTTCCTTCTCCACAACTGACAACGAACCACTGACAACTGACAAAAGCCGCCGTTACGCTCACGAGATCAGCACAGAAAGTTCCCCACGATGTCCAAAAAGCGCGTGGTTTCAACGACGATCAACGGCAATGTGACCGAGTTCCTCTGTGAACCGCGGCAGACGTTGCTCGAAGCGCTGCGGAATGTCCTCAATCTCACGGGGACGAAAGAAGGCTGCAGCAACGGCAACTGCGGGTCGTGCACGGTCCTGCTCAACGGCCGACCGGTGACGAGCTGCCTCGTCCTCGCGGTGGAAGCCGATGGCGCGGAGCTGCGGACGATCGAAGGCGTTGCCTGCGGGTCGCATCTCGACCCGGTGCAGAAGTGTTTCCTCGAAGGAGCCGCTTTGCAGTGCGGCATCTGCACGCCGGGTTTCATCATGCAGACGGAAGCGCTCCTCGCGCAGAATCCGAATCCCACGGAAAGCGACGTGCGGTTTCATCTCGCGGGGAATCTCTGCCGCTGCACCGGCTATGACAAGATCGTCCGCTCGGTCCTCACCGCCGCCGAACAGAAACGCGCCGCCGCGAAATGACTTCCGTTTAGCCGCGACCCGTCAGGGGAGCGCTTTCCCACAAACCAAACAGCGCTCCCCTGACGGGTCGCGGCTAAACAAACCATAGGACCATTCACGATGTCCAAAAGCGAAACCCGCAAATACAAAGTGATCGGCACACGCCCCGTTCGTCATGACGGCGTGGACAAGGTCACCGGCCGCGCTCAATACGGAGCCGATATCCGCCCCACCGGCCTGATCTACGGGGTGATCCTGCGCAGCCCGCATGCCCACGCGAAGATTAAGTCGATCGACACCACCGCGGCGGAAGCGGTGCCGGGTGTCCGCGCCGTGGTTATTGGCAAGGACTTTCCGGACCAGGTCGGCCGCATCGTGGAACTCGGCGAAGGTGCCGTCAACATGCGGCATCTTTCCGCGAATGTGATGGCTCACGACAAGGCGCTTTATAAAGGACACGCCGTCGCCGCCGTCGCCGCTGATTCGGTGCACATTGCCGAGGAAGCCGCGAAGCTGATCAAGATCGATTACGAACCACTGCCGCCGGTGATGGACGTTCTGGGCGCGATGCGTGATGAACACGTCCTGAATAAAGACGTCTTTACCACGGAAATGGGGACTGCGAATCCCGACAGCAAGGCCTCGAACGTCGCTGCGAAGTTCCTCTTCACGAAGGGGGATGTAAACGCCGGGTTCAAAAAAGCAGACATTATCATCGAGCGCGAGTTCCGCACGGCGACGGTCCACCAGGGGTACATCGAACCGCACAACGCAACGGCGCTGTGGAACGCCGACGGGAAAGTCACGGTGTGGATGAGCACGCAGGGCTCGTTCACCGCCCGCAATCAGACCGCCGAACTGTGCAAGATTCCGGTCTCGGATGTCAAAGTCGTCCCGATGGAAATCGGCGGCGGCTTCGGTGGGAAGATCTCCGTCTATCTGCCGCCGGTCGCGGCGCTGCTGTCGAAGAAGAGCGGCAAGCCGGTGCAGATTCTCATGGATCGGGCGGCATGCTTCGAAGCGACGGGACCGACGCCGGGCTCGTATATGAAGGTGAAAGTCGGCGCGACGCGTGATGGCAAAATCGTTGCCGCCGATGCCTGGATCGCCTTTGAAGCCGGGGCGTTTCCCGGATCGCCGATCGCGCCGGGCTGCATGTGCGTCTTCTCGTGCTACGACATTCCCGATGCTCGAGTGGAAGGGTATGACGTCTGCGTGAACAAGCCACGGACCAATGCGTACCGTGCTCCGGGGTCAACGCAGGTGGCCTTCGCGATGGAAACGGTCATCGATGAACTTTGTGAGAAGCTCGGTGTCGACGGTGCCGAGTTCCGTCTTAAGAACGGGGCGAAAGAAGGGACCCGCCGCGTCGATGGCCCGGTCTACAACCGCATCGGCATGATGGAAACCGTTGAAGCGATCAAGAACAGCGAGCACTACAGGTCGAAACTCACCGGGCCGAATCGCGGCCGAGGGATTGCCACCGGCTTCTGGTTCAATGCGGGACTCAAGTCCGCGGTGGTGGCGTCGGTGAACGCCGATGGAACCGTGATGCTGGTCGAAGGCTCGACCGACATCGGCGGCTCGCGCACCGGCATCGCGATGCAACTCGCAGAAACGCTCGGCATCACCGCGGAGGCCGTGAAGCCGCAGGTCGCGGATACAGACAGCGTGGGCTACACCGACGTGACCGGCGGCAGCCGCGTGACCTTCGCCACCGGCATCGCAGCGGTGAATGCGGCGAAGGAAATCCAGAAGGGCATGGTTGCCCGTGCCGCTGCACTGTGGGAGGTCGATGCTTCGACGGTGAAGTATGAGGATGGCGGCATCGTCGGTCCCGCGGGCAAAAAGTTCTCGTTTGCGGAACTGGCGGCGAAGATCCACGAAGCCGGCGGGGCGATCATCGGCCACGGGACCTGCAGTGACATCGAGCAGGGCGGCGCGTTCGGCACCCACTGTGTCGACGTTGAAGTCGATCCGGACACCGGCAAAGTGCAGATTCTGCGCTACACCGTCGCGCAGGACGCGGGCACCGCGATCCATCCCAGCTATGTCGAAGGGCAGATGCAGGGCGGCGCCGTGCAGGGCATCGGCTGGGCGCTCAACGAAGAATATTGGTACGACGATAAAGGCGCGATGCGGAATGCGTCGTTCCTCGATTACCGCATTCCCACCTGTTACGACGTGCCGATGATTGAAACGATCATCGTCGAAGTGCCGGACCCAGCTCATCCGTACGGGGTGCGTGGCGTCGGCGAAGTTCCGATCTGCCCCCCGCCCGCGGCGATTGCGAACGCGATCCATGCGGCCACCGGCGTCCGCATGCGCGAGCTGCCCATGTCCCCGCACAAAGTCTGCGCCGCTATCCTGCAGAAGTAATGTTGTCCCCCCGGAAGCCCAGGGTTTCCCAACCCTGGGTCTCTTCTTTTGATCTGTTGCACACATGCCTCAAGACGCCCCCGAAGTCCTCTCCGTCGGGCAACTCACGGCGATTCTCCGCGGCGTTGTCGAGCAGTGCTTCCCCGATGTGTGGGTCGCCGGCGAAGTCTCGAACTGCCAGAAGGCCGGATCGGGACACATCTACTTCACGCTGAAAGACGAAGAAGCGCAGCTCAAGGCTGTGATGTGGAAGACCGCGGCGTCACGGCTCAAGTTCGATCTCCGCGACGGCATGGAAGTCATTGCGAACGGAGCACTCGAAGTCTATCCGCCGCGCGGGCAGTATCAGATCATCTGCCAGCGGTTGCAGCCGCAGGGCATCGGTGGGCTGGAACTCGCGCTGCGGCAGCTGCAGGAAAAATTGTCTGCAGAAGGGTTGTTTGAGCCGGAGCGGAAACGTCCGTTACCGGAGTTTCCAAGGCAGATCGCCCTGATCACGAGCCCCACCGGCGCCGCCGTGCGCGACATGCTGCAGATCCTCACCCGCCGGTGGCCATTGGCGAAAGTGCTGCTGCTCCCCGTAGCGGTGCAGGGAGACGGAGCGAAGGAACAGATCGCGGCGGCGCTGAACACCGTTCGCTGTCTGCCGGATGTGGATGTCGTGATCTGCGGTCGCGGCGGCGGCAGTCTCGAAGATCTGTGGGCGTTCAATGAGGAAATCGTTGCCCGCGCGATTGCCGCGTGTCCGGTTCCGGTGGTCAGCGCGGTGGGACACGAGATCGATGTGACGATCGCCGACCTCGTCGCCGACCGCCGGGCGCTCACGCCGAGTGAAGCCGCCGAACTAGTCGTCCCGTCGGTCGACGAAATTCGGGTGCAACTGCATCGCCAGCGTGACCGTCTAACTGCAGCGCTGCGGCAACGTGCGCGGCATGCCCGGGCGACGCTGGACGCCCTCTCACAACGCCGGTGTTTTGCGCGGCCGCTGCTGGCGATTCATGAACAGGCTACGCGATTGGACGAACTGGAAATCCGTCTGAAACGGGCGGCGAAAGCGCTCACGCAGAAAGCGCGAGCATCAATCAACGCGCTCGCCGGTCAGCTCGATGCGTTGAGTCCGCTCGGCGTGCTCAGTCGCGGGTACTCGCTCACCAAGCGCGTCACCGACGGCCACGTCCTGCGTCGCGCGGCGGACGCCAATCGGGGTGAGCGGCTATCGACGCTGCTGGATGACGGCGAAATCATCAGCGTCGTGGAGAGCATCGACGCCGACGAGTGAGCTATGGCGTCTTCTTGCTGTCGCCTGGCGATTTCTTTGCGTCGTCGGTCTTCACCGGTTCCTTGGTCGAGCGCAGATACGCCGACTGGAAGCTCTGGAAGAACTTAGCGAGCTTATCATCGGCAGTCCGCGGGAAGTTCCCGGTGGCGAGGGCTTCCAGCGAAATCGTGCCGATGGTGGCCTCCTCTTTCCAGACGAGGCAGAACGGATTCTTGTCCTTCTTCGCTGACGGGTCGAGACAGACGAGGAATGCTTCCACTGATAATTCCTGCGTGCCGACGGTTCCCTTGCGGGTCGGCTTCATCTTGAAGATCACGAACATCACTGCCGCATCATCGGCGGGAGCTCCGAACGACAGGTCGATCTTGCAGCGTTCGACGATCACCTGCGACCGGCGAATCACCTTGTCCCAGATGGCACCGGTCGGATCGAGGGCGGTCGTCAGTTTCGAAGTCGCATTGATCAGGAAGATTTCCTTGGTCTGCGACAAGAGCTGCCGGCCTTTCGGCGTATCGATTTCTACGTTCGCGGACCGGCGGGCGGCGTGAGCGTCATACTCTTTGTACTTCGTCGGATTCAGCGCATCGATCGCCTGCGGGGCCTTGTCGAGGGCTTCGCCGATATCGACAGCGGAGATCGTGAAGTTGAGATTCTGAGCGGTCCTGTGTCCAAGAGTCGTCA